>CANGMH010000183.1 GCA_947454005.1 Verrucomicrobiota bacterium | reverse complement strand
TGTGACCACCGGCGAGAACAACCAGAACGCCGATCTGCGGAAATACTGCGATGATCCGGAGAACAAAGCGCAATCGTTGCACGATCTGCGCGGGAAGGTGCTTCGCATGGGATTCGACGGCTCCGTTCCCAAGGACAATCCGAACGCAGGCAATCCCGGTCCGCTCGGCCTGATCTACACGCGCGGGCACCGCCAGCCATGGTCGCTCAGTTTCGATCCCAAGGTCGGCGTCCTGCTCGCCGAGAACGGTGGCGATCTCGCCGATGACCACGACGAGGTGAACCGGCTCGTTCCCGGCGGGAATTACGGATGGCCGAAGGTGTTCGGCGACGGATGGCTGACCTCCTCCCGGACCAACCGCGTGGAAGGGTTCACCTCGCCATGGTTCAGTTACCGCCGGAACACGGGAGCTTCCTGCACCGGGGCGATCATCTACCGGTCGTCCTCCAAGACCGCCACCTATCCTCCGCGCTACCAAGGCGGACTTTTCTACGCCGATTTCGGGCGCAAGACGATCCGCTATGCCGCGGTCGATCCGAAGACCGGCCGACCGGGTGAGAGCGAGGCGTTCCTGCAAGGAATCACCGCAGGTCCTGTGGCCCTCCGCGAAGGACCGGACGGAGCCCTGTACTTCATCACCCACGGCGGCGCCACCAAGGCCTCCACCAACGACGCGATCGTGCGGATCGTCTGGAAACCCTGAGCGCGGGCCCACACGCGCCGCGGTGGATCCACCCCGTTTCTTCGGGACGCGATCTCGGACGCGCCTCGACAAGAAGGAGCGGATAGAAACCGTCGATCGCGTCCGGATCGGACTCGCTTCGATGCGTCGCCTCTGCTGCCAACGGCGCAAAGCGGGCTTGCCAAAAAAGGGGCTGTGCGCAAGTGATGTGCATGCTGAAGAACCCGGCTGCCGTCCTTCCCGTGCAACGCTGGCATCGTCGCTCGGCGTTCACGTTGATCGAGCTCCTCGTGGTGATCGCCATCATCGCCATCCTCGCCGGGATGCTGTTGCCGGCGCTCAGCCGGGCGAAGGACCGGTCGCAGCTGACGGTCGACCTGAACAACGTCAAGCAGGTCCTCCTCGCGAACAACCTCTACGCGGCCGACAACAGCGATTACAACGCCCATCCCACCTGGGGCGGCGACCTTTCGGGGCCCGACGGCTGGGTCTACGCGACCAAGAACAACAACCGCATCCCGGGCGGGCCGGCCGCGACGCAGTCGGCCGCGGGCAAGGACGTCGATTCGCCGCAGTTCAGCAACCAGATGGCGTTCTTCAAGATCAGCCAGCTCGGTCCGTTCTTGGGCAGCCACAAGGTCTGCTGGTGCCCGAAAGATGTCGCGACCCGCGGGAGCGGGAAGCTCCGGCAGCTCTGGTTGGCGCGTCCGCTGAAGCTCACGTCCTACTGCTGGAACGGCACCGTCGCCGGCTACAACAACATCGGCAAGGCGTCGGTCTCGCCGGAAGGCCGCACCTATAAGGTCAGCGATTTCTTGGCGACCGATTGGCAGATGTGGGAGCAGAACGAGCTCGATGCGCTGAACTTCAACGACGCCTCCAACGTCCCGCCGCCCGGCAACGTGGGCAACGGCATCTCCATCCGGCACGCCGGTTTCTCCGGCTGGGCGAACCTGTCGAACCCGAACGGGGCGACCACGGCGAAGAGCCTGCCCGGCGGGGCCGTGGTCGGGACCTTCGGCGGCGGAGCGATGAGCGTGAAGTGGAACTACACGCAGCAACTGATCAACAAGGCCCCGATCCCCAACGAGATCTTCAACGGGCCGGTGTACCGGTGACCAGTTCCCCGCGCGCCGTCGCCGCGACCGTGGCGGACGCCTCGGGATCCCGCCTCTGCAAGGCGTCGCAAAAGAAACGGCCCGGACCTTCCGGTCCGGGCCGTCGCGCAAGGGGGTGCCCCGCGGATCAGTTGAGCTTCTTGACGCGGATGTTCTTGTAGAGGACGACGCTCTTCGGGTCGTGGGCCTGCAACGCGAAGGTGCCCGAGTTGAGCTTGCGCTCGAAATCCTTGCCGGGTTGGCGGCCCGCCTCCTCGGTGAAGTCGTTCACCAGCTTGCCGTTGAGGTAGATCTTCACGTTGCCGCCCTTAACGACGACGTGGTGGGTGTACCATTCGTTGTCCTTCACGAGGCCCTTGATGACGTCCTCTTTCACGTCCTGCACCGAGTAGACGCTGCCGGATTTGCGCCAATCACCCTGGGTCTGGTTGACCTGCGTCTCGTAGCCGCCCCACGGCCAACCGGAATCCTGGTACTTGGTGTGGATGTAGATGCCGCCGTTGGAGCCGGGCTCGGTCATGACGTCGACCTTGAGCTCGAAATCTTTGAAGGGAGCGAGCGGGCCGTAGTAGAAATTGTGGCTGCGGTCGCCCTGCGCGCGGAAGGCGCCGTTCACGATCGACCAGGCCTTGGTGTTCTCGTTGACCCGCCAACCGGTCCAAGACCCGTCGGAGATGAGCGTGAAGCCCTCGGAATCCACGGAACCGAGCTTCGGGGCGCCGGAGGTGGCGGCGAGGGTCATCTCGCCGGCCGAGGTCTTGACGGTCTTGCATTCACCGTTCTTGGCGGTGCAGGTCTTGGATTGGGCGCAACCGGCGATGAGCGCGGCCGCGAGCCCGAGAGGAAGGATGGCTTTCATGATGCGGGGAAGTTGATACGGGGCCGGCGCGGCGGCGGCAAACGGAAATCCAAGCCGACGGCGCGGTCCGGGCCCGCCCGGGCCGACGATCGGGTCCTTGGATGCTCGCCCGGAACGATGGGACGGTGTATCCCGGTCACCGCTTTTCGCATGAACGCCGACGAATCCCGCGCCTTCCGCACCATCCGCCTGACCAATCCCGGCGTCATCGCCGTCATCCGCGCGTCGTCCGCCGCATCGGTGCCGCGCCTGTGCGAGGCCTTGGCGGAAGGCGGCGTGCTCGCGCTGGAGGTGACCACCTCGACGCCGGATTTCGCCGACGCCATCCGCGCCGCCAAGGCGGCGCTGGGGGACCGCGCCATCGTCGGCGCCGGGACGATCCTCAGCGCGGAGGACTGCCGTGCGGCGCTCGATGCCGGCGCGGAGTTCATCGTGAGCCCGGTGTTGCGTCCGGCGTTGGTGCCGATCGCCCACGCCGCGGGATGCCCCGTGATGCTCGGCGCCTACACGCCCACGGAGGCGCAGGCCGCGCACGAGGCGGGCTCCGATTTCGTGAAGCTCTTCCCGGCCGACGCCCTCGGTGTCGGCCACATCCGCGCCTTGCGGGCACCGCTCCCGCATCTCCGCATCGTGCCGACCGGCGGCGTGACGGTGGCGAACGCCGGGGAGTTCCGCCGCGCCGGTTGCGCGGCCATCGGGGTGGGCGGCAGCTTGGTGAAGGCCGAACTGACGGCAGCGCAGGATTGGTCGGCCTTGTCCGGGCTCGCGGCGGAGTTTGTCCGCGCTTGGCGGGGCTGAACGAGCGCCGCCCTATGCCGGGCGTCCCCGACGCTTGCCATGTGGTCCGCCCGTCCTAGCCTGCGCGCGCCATGCAAGAGCCCGAGTTTACGTCCGAGCCGCCTCCTGTGTCCGTCCCGCCTCGTCTCGCGCTGCCGCCGCGCGCACCGGTCCGGCCGGAGCCGCGCGGTGGTTCCGGTTGGCGATGGGTCACGGTGGTGCTGGGGCTCGGCCTGGTGGCGAGTCTCGGCGCCAATCTGCTGCTCTCCGCCGGCAAGCTCGCCCACGCGGTCGGAAAGGGCGCCCACGGCCGGCATGGCGATGCCGCGTTGCAGGAGGTCGTGATCGAGGACAACGGATCCAAGGACAAGGTCGTGGTGGTGGATATCGACGGCGTCATCTCCGGCGAGGCGGAGCGCGGGGGCGGGCCCGGCATGGTGGACTCGATCCGCGACCAGCTCGACCGCGCGGCCGACGACGACCAGGTGAAGGCCGTCGTGCTCCGGGTGGATTCACCGGGCGGCGAGGTGCTCGCCAGCGACGAGATCTACCGGGCGATCTCCGCGTTCCAGACGAATTACAACATCCCGGTCGTCGCCAGCATGGGCTCGGTGGCCGCGTCCGGCGGCTACTACGTGAGCGCCCCGTGCCGATGGATCGTGGCCAACGAGCTGACCATCACCGGGAGCATCGGCGTGATCTTCCACACCTACAACTACCGCGGGCTGATGGACAAGATCGGGGTCGTCCCGAGCGTCGTGAAGAGCGGGAAGCTCAAGGACATGCTCAGCCCGGACAAACGCCCCGAGGACGAGCTGCCGGAGGAGCGCGCGATCCTCAAGGACATGATCGACGAGAGCTACGCGAAGTTCCGCTCGATCATCGTCGCCGGGAGGAGCTGGGCCGCCCGGCAGAACGCCGAGGACAAGATCGAGGACGGGCGCAAGCTACAGCCCGGCTGGACCGAACACGCGGACGGCCGGATCCTGTCGGGCACGAAGGCGCTGGAACTCGGACTGGTCGACGAGCTCGGCGATTTCGACACCGCGGTCGACCGGGCGATGGGTCTCGCGGGCCTGGAGAAGGCCAACTTGGTCTCGTACCAGGCACCCATCCGCTTCAGCGACCTCTTCCGGTTGTTCGGCAAGACCGACGCGAAGGCGCAGGACATCCGGGTCGACCTCGGCGGCTTCGGACTCCAGCCGCGCCTTCCGCAGGGCCGTCTGTACTTCATCTCGCCCGTCCACGTGCACTGAGGCAGGACGGTGCCGTCGCCGTCCGTCCGGGCCTGGATACCCAGGATCCGAAGGCCCGGTCCGGATGGAATGAAACCGCGGCCGGTCCATTTGCCCGGCACCCGTTTGTCGGTTAGACCTACGGCCCGGGAACGGAGGAACCGCTCCCCGGACACAGGCTTATGATGCTCTCTTTCTTTTTGATGCCTTACTGGTGGGTCGTGCTTCCCGGCGCGGTGCTGGCGATGTGGGCCCAGTACCGGTTGCAGTCCACCTTTGCCCGATATTCCCAGGTCGGCGTCGACCGCGGGATCACCGGCGCCCAGGCGGCCCGCGAGATCCTCGACCGGAACGGACTCAACAACGTGGAGATCTTCGAGGTCGAGGGCCAGCTGACCGACCACTACGATCCGGCGAAGCGCGCGGTGTTCCTCTCGTCGGACAACTGCCACGGCACCAGCGTCGCTGCCGTCGGGGTGGCCGCCCACGAGGTCGGCCACGCACTGCAGCACAAGGAGGCCTACGGCCCGCTCGGCCTGCGGATGGCGTTGGTGCCGATCACCGGGTTCGCGAGCCAAGCTTCCGCGATCATCATCATGCTCGGGTTCTTCATGGGCTCCATGAAGTCGTTGGCTGGGATGGGCAGCTGGATCATGTGGGGCGGTATCGGGCTGTTCTCGCTGGTGGTGTTCTTCCAGTTGGTGACGTTGCCGGTGGAGTACGACGCCAGCTATCGCGCCAAGCAGCAGCTCGGCCGGCTCGGTCTGGTCACGCAGCGCGAACAAGCCGATGTCGGGCGCGTGCTCGATGCCGCGGCGCTGACCTATGTCGCGGCGATGGCGACGGCGGTGCTCCAGCTGCTCCAGTGGATCCTCGCCGCCCGGAGCCGCGACGACCGCTGACCTCGGTCGACCGCAGTTTCCGGCTTGTTCCGGCCGTCGGGCGCCAGTGAAGCTCGGCCGATGCGAATCGTCCACGCCACGAGCGAGCTGCACCCGTTCAGCAAGACGGGCGGTCTCGCGGACATGGTCGGCGCGCTCTGCGGCGCCCTTGCCCGGGCCGGGCACACAGTGGACGTCGTCACGCCGCTCTACCGGGGCATCCGCGCGAGGCATCCGCAGTTGCGCCGGGCGGACTGGCGGTTCGATGTCCCGCTCGGGAGCGGCCTCGCGCACGGCGAGTTCTGGCGGCTCGATCCGGAGCCGGGCCTGACCCTTTGGTTCGTGGACCAACCGGGGTTCTTCGACCGCGCCGGGATCTACAACGAGCGCAACGTCGACTACCCCGACAACGCCGCCCGCTTCGCCTTCTTCGCGAAGGCCGCGGTGCTGCTCGCGCGTCATCTGCCGGGCCCGCCGCAGCTGCTCCATTGCCACGATTGGCAGACCGGGCTCGTTCCGTTGCTCGCCCGCCATGCGCAGGTCGCCGGTGGCTGGACGCGGGCGCCGAGGACGGTGATGACCGTCCACAACCTCGCCTACCAAGGCTGGTTCCCCGCGACGGCCTTCGGTCTCGCGAACGTCCCTCCGGATTGGTTCCATCCGAACAGCGCCGAAGGTCATGGCCAGCTCAACTTCCTCAAGGCGGGGCTCAACCTGGCCGATGCCCTCACGACGGTCAGCCCGCGCTATTCGCGCGAGATCTGCACGGAGGAGTACGGCTGCGGGCTCGACGGCCTGCTGCGCCGCCGCGAATACGAGCTCACCGGCATCCTCAACGGCGTGGACTACGCCGAGTGGAACACCACCGGCAACCCCGCGCTCAAGCACGCCTACGACGCGGGGCACCTCGCGGGCAAGGCCGCGGGCAAGGCGGACCTGCAGAAAGAGCTCGGCCTGCCCGTGCGCGCCGACGTGCCGCTGTTCGCCAACATCACCCGGCTCACCGACCAGAAGGGGGCCGACCTGTTGCACGAAGCGCTCGGCACGCTGCTCAGCGAAGGCGCCGTGTTCCAGTTCGCCCTGCTCGGCAGCGGTGATCCGTTGCTCGAGGCGGCGTATCGTTCCCTCGCGGCGCTCCATCCCGGCCAGGTCGCCGCGCGGATCGGGTTCGACCCCGGGCTCGCCCAGCGGATGGAGGCCGGCGCGGATTTCTACGTCATGCCGTCGCGGTTCGAACCGTGCGGGTTGAACCAGCTCTATTCCCTCCGCTACGGCACGGTCCCGATCGTGCGCGCCACCGGCGGGCTCGACGATTCGGTCGTGGACATCCGGGAGAGCCCGGAGCGCGCGACCGGCATCAAGTTCCACGATGCGTCGGCGGCAGCGCTCGTCCACGGCATCCGCAAGGCGCTCGCCTTGGCCGCGTCGCCGACGTTGCTCGCGCACTACCGCCACAACGGCATGACCGCGGATTTCTCGTGGGAGAAGCAGGCGAAGGAGTACGTCGAGCTGTACGAGCACGTCCTCCACGGCGTCTGAACGGCAGGGACGGGGTCGCGGCCGAGGTCCCGGTCGCGGATCCTTGTCCCGATCGCCGGCAGGAACCGGTACGCTCGCGGGCGCCATGCTGATCGTGCACGTCCAAATCCATGTGCGGCCCGAGTGCGTCGCCGCCTTCATCGAAGCCACCACCGAGAACGCCCGCGCGTCGTCGCAGGAACCGGGCATCGCCCGCTTCGACTTCGTGGAGCAGGCGGACGATCCGACCCGCTTCGTGCTGGTCGAGGTCTACCGCGATGCCGACGCGCCGGCCCGCCACAAGGAGACGGCCCATTACCAGCGCTGGCGCGACGCGGTCGCGCCGATGATGGCCTCGCCGAGGACGAGCGTGCGCTTCCTGAACCGTTTCCCGGCGGATGCCGGATGGTGAGCAGCGGACGGCGGGGCCATCGGAACGGTCCTGTCCGTGTCGTCGCGGCCCGCTCCCGGGTCAGGCACTCAGCGCTGGAAGGTCCTTCTCCCGCTTCCAGGTCCACCACCACGCCGCGATGACGACGGCGCAGGCGAGCGCTCCGGCCCAACGGACCGGTCCCGAGGGAAAGACGACGGCTCCGTTGAACCACATGAAAAGGAAGAATCCGCGCGCCGACCGACGCCATTTCCTCGACCGTGCGTGCAGCCTCGGGGCGGCCCAGCTGCACACCGCGTCGACGGTCCACAGCAGGATCATCGCGTAGTTGAACCACAAGCCTCCGCCCCAGTTCATCCCGAACTTCGCCTCCGTCTGCCGCGCGGTCTCGGCGACGGCCGCGGCATGGCTCCATCCGTGCCGGAACTGCATCGCCGCCGCCAGATGCGCCGCGAGCGACAACGCGCCGATCGTCCACAGGATGCGCGCGGCGTCGGGGAACGACAGCCTGGGCCGTCCGTGCACCGCCGTCGTCGCGGGCGCTCCGCCGGCGCGCGGTTGTCGCGGCCCGAGAGCGCGGCAGGTTTCGGTCGCGGCCCAAGCCGCCATCGCGGTCCATACGGTGCCGTGCAGCAGGACGTCGCGAGCGTTCATCGACGTCGGGAGGCCTGCCAATTCCGTCCCGCGGTCAGCACGCTGAGCGCGACGCAGACCCAGCCGAACACGTCGCCGTGCTCGTGGTAGAAGGTCGGCGCCCGCGCGGCGTCACCGGCGGCGCGGACCGGGATGTTCGCCAGCAGGAAGCCCGGCGCGTGGACGTCACCTTGTCCTTCGCCGAGGAAATCGCGCAGACGTCCCGAGCCGTCGATCCAGCAAGTGACGCCGTTGTTGGCGCAGCGGACGAGCGGCACGCCGTTCTCCACCGCCCGGAACGACGCATTGGCGCAGTGCTGCCATTGCGCGCCGCTCTCGCCGAACCATCCGTCGTTCGTGAGCTCCAGCAGGAAATCGGTGTCCGGCGCGACATGGCCGCGCGTGTGGTGTGGGAAGATGTCCTCGAAGCAGATGACCGGCGACGCGACCACCGTCCGATCGGGGCCGCCCAAGCGGAAGGCAGCCGGGCGGTCGCCGGGCGTGAACCCGTCGCCGATCGGGGTCAGCCAACGGAGGAAGGGCAGTTGCTTCGCGAGCGGCACGTATTCGCCGAAGATCACCAGGCGACGCTTCCGGTAGACGCCATCGAAGCGGCCGTCCTGGGCGGCGACGACCGCGGCGTTGTAGAAGCGCGGCTTGCCATCCGGGCCGACGTCGCGGTCATCGGCGCCGAAGACCCAGCGGGCTC
>CANGMH010000182.1 GCA_947454005.1 Verrucomicrobiota bacterium | reverse complement strand
GCAACCGGCCGAGCAATCCGTCGCCGGCGAGCCAGGTCTCGTTGGCGTCCACGACGGGCGGGAGCGAGGACAGGTCGGCCGACGGGACGCCGCTGTCGGTCATCAGCTCCCGGTTGCCGAGCGCGAGGGCCCGGCCGCGCCAACGTCCGCGCACGCCCTTGCCGGCGATGGTCTCGGTGGACTCGACCGGTCCGAGGCCCGCGCCGCGGCCCGCCGCTTCGCGGGCGATGGCGCGGGAGACGGGATGGTTGGAGATCTTCGCGATGCTGCCGGCCGCCGCGAGCACTTCGGCCTCGCTGCCGCGGAGGACATCGACCCCCGTGAGGTGCATCACGCCTTCGGTGAGCGTCCCGGTCTTGTCCAACGCCACCACGCGGACATCGGCGAGCATCTCGACGGCGCTGCCGCCGCGGAACAACACGCCGTGGCGCGCGCCGCAGGCGATGGCCGACAGGATCGCCGAAGGCACGGACAGCACCAGCGCGCAGGGCGAGAGCACCACCAGCAGCGTCATCGCGCGGTAGAAGGCGCTGCGCTGCGTATCGGTCGAGACCCAAGGCGGCGCGCCGGAGACCAGCCAGGTGACGAGGAACATCGCGATGCAGCCGGCGATGACCGCCATGGTGTAGCCGGTGCCGAAACGGTCGGTGAAGCGCTGGGTCGGGGCCTTCTGCTGCTGCGCGTCGTGGATGAGCCGGATGATGCGCTGGAGCGCGCTGTCGCCGGCGGCGCGCAGGACGCGGCCCTCGACGACCCCCCAGAGGTTCAGCGTGCCGGCGAGGGCGGTGTCGCCCGGGGCCTTGGCGATCGGCTCGGCCTCGCCGGTGAGCGTGGACTCGTCGCAGGCGCTCCGGCCGAGCGTGACCTCGAGATCCACCGGCACCTGCTCGCCGGCGGTGACGCGGATGACGTCGCCCGGCTTGAGCGACTCGACGGTGACCTCGTGCTCCTTGTCGCCGTCGAGCAGCCGGGCGGTCTTCGGCGCGCCTTTCAGCAGCGCACCGATCTCGCGCTGGGTACGGCCGGCTGCGAAGGTCTCCATCGCCGCGGACCAGGAGAAGAGGATGAGCAACAGCGCGCCCTCGCCCCAGGCGCCGATGGCCGCCGCGCCGGCGGCGACGAGGAGCATCAGGAACTCCGTGTTGAAGCGGAACCGACGCAGGTCGTCCCAGACCGCGAGGCCCAGGTCCCAGGCGCCGCTGACGTAGGCGAGGGTGAAGGCGACGTGGCCGGGCGCGTTGAAGGTGGGATGCAGGGCCCAACCGGCGATCGCCGCGACGGTGCAGATGCCTGCCCGCGCCATCATCGGCCGCCACGGCGCCTCCTCGGTGCTGGCGTGCTCGTGGGCCACGTCAGTGCGACGGGAGCCGTCCGCGGAACTCGGTCGGGGACTCGCCGACGACCTTGCGGAAGACGCGGTTGAAATGGGTGAGCGACTGGAAGCCGACCTCGTAGGCGACCTCGCTGACGCGCGCGTTGGGGTTGAGCAGGAGGTTCTTCGCCTTCTCGACCCGGACGCGCGAGACGTAGTCGGTGAAGTTCAGGCCGGTGGCCTTCTTGAAGAGCTTGCAGAAGTAGAACGAGCTCGTGTTGACGGCCTTCGACACCGTGCCGAGCGACAACGCCTCGTCCTGGTGCGCGGCGATGAACTCCTTGGCCCGGGTGATGACCGGCGGCTCGGCGTTCCGTTGCTGCACGAGCACCTGGTTGCCGACGATGGAGAGATGCTGGGCGAAGATGCCGAGCAGCCGCACCATCGCCTGGTATTGTTCGGCGGTGAGCACGCGCGAATGGAACCAGGCGTCCTCCGCCTTGGTGAGGTCCACCTTGATGCCCCAGCTCACCAGCTGCTTCGCGGTCTTCGCGAACCGTTCCGGCGTGGGCTGGCTCAGCAGCACCTGGCCGGTCTGGAGGAAGCCGACCAACTCGTGGCCGAAACGCAGCGGGATGGCCGTGTCGTTCAGGCCGGCGAAGCACGTCACCGTGCGCGCTCCGGGACCGGGGTCCTTGGCGATCGTCTCCTGGACGTCGAGGCAGGCGGCGCAGCTCCGGCTCGTCTTCGCCATCAGCGCGCAGAACGGGTTCTCGTGCGGGTTGTCCTTGTGCACGGGCTGCCACGCCTCGACCGGACGCAACGAGAGCGGCAGGCCCGTAGCCTCGCCGAAGGCCTTCTGGTAGTCGGCGAAGATCTGCGAGCGGGAGAGCTGCTCCAGCAGTGGACTGGCGCGGTGGTCGGGCATCGCCGGCACGCTAGGGGGTCCTGTGGTGCGGGGCAACAGCCGCGAGCCGGACCGGATGGCCCGCGGCGGCCTCCTCCACGACGGCGAGGCGCCGCCGGGTGGCCTGGAGCCGCTCGAACAGGACGGTGGCCATGCGCTGCATCACCGCGTGGCCCAGGGCGGGGTCGTCGTCCATCTGTTGCCGCAGCGAGGGCGCGTGGAAGAAGAACGCATGGACCGGCGTGATCGCCCGGGCCGTGAACTGCCAGCGGAACGGCGGGAACAGCCAGGACCAGCCGAGCGCCTCGCCCTCCTCCACCGTCTGCAGCCCGACCTCGCGTCCTCCCGCGGCGGCCTCGAGCGAGACGCGGCCGGAAAGCAGCAGGTAGAAGCGGTTCGCCTCCTCGCCTTCGCGGAAGACCAATTCGTCCGCGGCGAAATCAGCGCAGGCGGCGACGGCGGCCAGCGATTCCAGCTGTCGCCACGGCACCCCGCGGAAGAACGGTTGGTGCCCGAGCCTCGCGGCGGTGGGCAGGACGGGTTCCTTCATGGCCCGAGCATGGCGCGGCGGGACCACGATCGGCTAGCCGGAGTTGGTGCCGCACAACCGAGGGATGCACTTCGCCAACCGACGGTGAGCGCGCGCCGGGTCGCCTCTCCAGATTCACTCCCGAAAAGTCCAGAAGACCATGAGCACTCCCGCTGCCGATCCGCCCCCCGTCCCGTCGCCGGACCCGACGAGGACCGTCGTCGTGCGCTTCCGGTTGCCCTATCTGCCGGCCAGCGAGGTGTTCCTCGCCGGAAGCTTCAACGGGTGGCATCCGCAGATGTTCCCGATGATCGAGGCAGAGGGCGGCGGTTGGATCAAGGACGTCACGTTGTCGCCCGGCACGCATGAATACCGGTTCGTCGCGGACGGCGCCTGGATGGCCGACCCCGGGAACCCCCGCATCGTGCCCAACCCTTTCGGCGGTCTGAACTCGGTGGTCGAGGTGCTTCCGCCGCCTGTCGCGAGGACCCCGTCCTCCCGCCCACGCAAACCGAAGAGAACGCTCGCGCCATGAAAACAGTCAAGAAACCCGCCTCCGTCCGTGCCGGAAAGACGCTGGCCCGGCTCGTCATCCGCCACAAGAACGGCCACAGCCGCGCGAGCGCCCCCGTGCTCGACCTCGCGCCCGCGGGCTTCCGGATCCGCAAGATCCTCGTGCCCGTCGATTTCTCCGGGCCGTCGCAGAAGGCGTTGCTCTATGCACGGCCGTTCGCCGAACAGTTCGGCGCCTCGCTCACGCTGATCCACGTCATGGAGCCCATCTTCTATCCGGCGGACTTCGGCTATGTGCCGCTCGCCCCGCAGGAGGCCGAGGAGCAACGGCTGTTGGAGCTCCAAAGGCGGCTCAAACAGCTCGGCGCCGAGCTGGGGGCCACCGTGTCGGTCCACACCGTCGTGCGCGTGGGCCGCGCGTGGAAGGAGATCGTGGATGCCGCGAAGGCCCAGAGGACCGACCTCATCATCGTGGCCACGCACGGCTACACCGGCCTGCAGCATGCCTTGCTCGGCAGCGTCGCCGAGAAGGTCGTGCGCCACGCGCCCTGCCCGGCGCTCGTCGTGCGCACCGACGAACACGACTTCCTCTGAGCCTCGGACGGTGCCGAAATCTGCCCGGACCGCGCCGGCCCCGGCTAAGGCTGTCCGACGGCCCGCCCCAATCCGGGCATGGCGATGGCAAGTTCCCTCGCCAAGCGCCGAGAAAACACTGCAGCACCCTTGGGGTCCAGATGGACGTCGTCGAACCACATCCCTTCGCCTTCGGGGACCCAGTCGGCTCCAACCCAATACCGGGCTTGATATCGCTCAGCCAACTCGGTGGCGAGTCTGTCCCGATGCGCTTGCCATTCCGGTAGGGAATAGAAACGGCGTCGATGTTCAGCACTGGTCGGCATCTCCAACACGATCAAAGGCATGCCGGCGGCTCGCAACTCCCTACACATGCGGTCGACGACCGGGACGATGAAGCCGTCGTGCGCGGAAAGCCGGCTGGTGCAGCCTTCTCGGAACGCCTCCGAATCCGCCGCCTCCAAGACCTCGAAATCCTCGGCCCTGCCGAGGTGTCCGGTCTTGACGGCAGGAAGACCTAGAGAGCCCAGACGGCGACGTAGCAGTTCGATCCTGCCCCACGTGGAGGCACGTTCGACGCAGACCGGGATGTGGCTGAAACCCGCGAACAAGGCGCGTTCCCATCGCGACCCGCCGGTGTGATATTCCGCGGCCACCGCCGGTTCCATCCGGAAGCCCAAGCTCATGGGGCCGACAAATGTCCACCAACCGGAGGAACGGACGGGCGGGGTCAAAGATCGGTCGGCGACAGGTGCGGCGGTCAGTTCGAAATCGAAGAATCCCAGGACCGCCACCGGGAAGTTCGTGGCCTTTCGGATCACTAGACGCGACATCAGCAGGCGTTCGACGGAGGTTGAAGCTCCGATGGCGGCGTTGACCCCGGTGGGAGGCTTGGTTCCAGGCCATGCCGCGGTGAACGCAGCGGGATCAAAGCCCGCCTCTGCCGCAGAACTTCCGAGCATCACGCAACTGGCTCCGCGTGCATTTTCCGAAGCTTGGCGCACATGGCGCCGAAGGCTGGACCGCCCGGCTTCAAGGTGAAGCAGCCCGTTGAACGCCGCGAAGACGCCGAGGGAAACGGTCAGCTGGAGGAAGAACCGGCGACCGTTCATGGCTCAGAAATCTACGTAGAGGAACCGTGACGACTGACCGCAGAAGCAGGCGATGAGGATGGCGAGGATGCCCCACCAGATGCCGCGGGCCCACGGGTGCCAACGACATCCCCCGCTTGGCGGACGGTCGCTGGAGCCGCCCAACCACTCCAGCCACTTCTTTGTCTCTTCCAAGGTCTTCATGCTCTCAATGCCAACCCGTGACGAGGTGACGGAAGAATTTCCCGGCGGTCGGCAGGTCCATGATGAAGAACGCCCAACCGATGTTTACGTGTGTGAAAGTCAACGCCCAGCCTGCGAACCGTCCCGCCGGCGAGGGAACGGCGGCCGTCGTGACAGCCTCGCCGTGCAACATGCGCCAACCGCGATGCACACCGAGACCGACGCCGTGCCACAAGCCCCAGAGGAGGAAATTCGTCCCGGCTCCATGCCAAAGGCCGCTCACCAACATGACGGCGATCACGTTGGCATGGACCCGCACCGTACCGACCCGCGAGCCGCCCAGCGGGATATAGACATAATCCGTGAGCCATCGCGTGAGCGACATGTGCCAATGCCGCCAGAACGCCGCCAGATCCGTCTGCAGGTAAGGCCAGTCGAAATTCTCCTTCACGGGCAGCCCGAACAACCGGGCGGAGCCTATGGCGATGTCCGAGTAGGCGGAGAAATCGAGATAGATCTGCAAGCCGAAAGCCAGCAACCAGACCGGCAAGACCCAGGGACGCGCGGCGGCGATGTCCGAGGCGTTCAGATGGCTGGAATAGGTCGTCAACACATCCGCGACCGCGAATTTCTTCACCAACCCGGCCAGAATCCGCGTGATACCCCTTTCCCAATCCTGAGCCCAATCGGTGGATGGGGCACGCAACGCAGGAAGGAAGTCCTGATACCGCTTGATGGGACCGGCGACCATCGTAGGAAAGAACAGGATGAACGCCAGATACTCCCAGAACGTTCCCGCTTCCGTCCGTCCAAGCCGTCGGTCTTCGGCATAATGGATGAATTCGAACGTGAAAAAGGAGATCCCCAACGGAAGGAAGGCGCCCGACCACCGCCATGGATTCGCGCCGGACGGCCAAACCAGGCCGGTCGCGAAATTCCAATACTTGAACATCGCCAGGATCCCGAGCGCGAGAGCCACGCCGACCCAACACAACCGAGACCCGGTCCGGTAGATCCGGCTCACGGCCGCTTCCCAGATGAACAATCCGAGACACATCGCGCCCCCCACACCTCCGACAGCGGTGATCGAGAAGTAGACGAAGAATGCTGCCCCGGAAAGCGCCAGCACCTTGGGTCGCCATCCCGCCGATACCGTCCGGAAAGCGATCGCGGCAGGCAGCAAGAACAGGAGGAAATAGCTGAACGTGTTGAAGACCATCTCCAGAGCGGACCAAGCCTGAAGGAAGTGTGTAAGGCAGAGATGGCCAGGGGACCAACAATTCCCGCGCGAAAATCTCCTGATCCGCGGGACCCTCGATCAAGGCCGTCTCATGGATCAGCCAACCGGGACGCCGTTCGAGCTTCCTCAGGAATATCGGACGAGGGTCGGCGCAGAGCGGGATGTGTTTGGTGCTTGGGCTGCGCTAGATCGACAGGTGACGGGAGTGGTGCGGAGCCGGATCTTGTCGGACGTACGGATCGTGGTCGCCTATCAGGCTGGGGGAATCGTTGTGGTGACTGCCATCGGTCTCGGGCTCGGAGACGATGTTCTCGACGGCGGCGGCGTCCTACGGGGTTACCTGTGCCGCTGATGCTCGACTCCCGACCTAGTATGCGGGGCGTTTGGAGGTCTTCGTAGCTGTCATCTCGGCAGCCGGGACCAACCCGCGGGAGCGGGCCACGAGGTTGTCGGCCTTGGGCGAGTAAGTTCTTCGGGGCGACCTCCGATGAGTTTCCCGGCGCCGCGACACGGGAACCCTTGACTGGGCCGGGCCATGGATGGACTGCGTCGCATCCGACCGCGCCATGACGCGGCACGGCTCAGCGGATAGCGATCCGCAATGCCCGGGCCTCGGCCAACACCCCACGTGCGGCCGCCAATTCCGGACGCTCTTCCCGACCCGCGCCACGGCCCGCGCCGCGGGAGACCTCGTCCGGATCACCCAACCCGGACTCGCGGAACCTCCGCAACCGTTCCACGATGAGGTCGCGGATCTCCTCGGCGTTGTCCACCGCATGGAAGTGCCCGGTGTGCAGCGAGCGTAGCCCGGGGGTGGGATGTCCCGGTTGCGCGCTCCCGCCGCCCGCCGATTGGACGCGGACGTCGGCCAGTCCGAGCAGACGTTGCAACGGCCCTTGGCTGACGGAGATCTGCTGGAGGTTGGCGAAACTCATGGTCATCTCGCGCACCCTCCAGATCCCGGTGCGCAGACGGAGGCTGCGGTCGGTGACGACGTACCAACGCTGCTCGTAGTCGAGCCGCATGAGCGCGTAGGTCACGGGGATCTGGATGAGATAGAGCACGAAGCCGAGGATCTTCAGGGTCCAGATGAACAGGAACGACCCGTCGGGCAGATACAGGGCCATCTCGACCAGCATCCGTTTGAAACCGGTCCAGCCGTTGATCCGGGCACGCCGCGGCTTCTTCTGCGGACCATCGAGGGACTTCGCCGGGTCCTGTCCCGGTCCCGAACCGACCGTCGCCTCCGTGGCGGTCCCAGGGGCGACGGGCGCAGCGGATCCGATGTCCGGCGGCACCGACTTTTCAGCGGCGCCGACCTTTTCCAGATACTCCCTGAAATCCTTGGCCGAGCCGAGGGCCACCGGAGTGCGTCCCTCCTGTCTGCGCACGCTGAGCGACCGTTCGATCTCGATGAAGACGACCGCCCAGAACACGATGCCCGCGAGCGCGAGCACCTGCTTGAAGCTCCAGAGGCAGAGCCGGAACCGGAAGTAGTTGTGCCCCGCCCGGAACACGCGCGCGGAGCCAGGCGCGCCCGACGGCGGCTCCGGTTCGCCCGGCACGCGGAGGAGGCGGAGCACCCGCTGGCTGACCGACTCAAACATCGCCGCCCTCCTCACAGCTCCGGGAACGCCGTTCGAGCGCGAGCCTCACCTCGCGCAGCTCGGTGGCGACGGCGCGCAGCGTGGCGGCGAGTTCCGCGTGTTCGTGGGGCGTCGTCGCGGCCGCGGCCGGCGGCGCGGACGCAGGGTGCCCGTCCTTCACGCCGCGCATCCTCGAGTAGAGGAAGTCGCGCACCGCCTCGAACTCCTGGAGCCCCTCGATCGTCATCTCCGCCGAGGCGCTGCCGCTGGCGGTCTGCACCTGCAACCGCGCGAGACCCAGCCAGCGTTCCACGATGTTGGATTCGAGATGGATGTCCTGGATCCGCGCGTAGTTCAGCAGGATCTGCCGGCGGAACAGGATCCCCCAGCTCATCGACACGCCTTCCGCCGTGAAGTGGTAGCGCATCGTCCGGTAGCGGAACCAATGCAGCGGCAGCAGCACCGGCGCGGCCGGCAGCACGGCCAGACAGCAGAGCACGTAGTAGGTCCAGAGCTTCGGATGCGGCCGATCGATGGCGAGGACGGCCGCTTCTTCGGGACCGGTTTTCACGAGCCGATGGAGCACGACCGGCCCGCCGGCAGCAAGGCCGCCGTCGCCGCGGGCTCCGCGCCGGTATTCGGCTTGCCCTTTCGGACCTCGCCAACAAGATCAACGCACCATGCGCTTCCCCAGACTCCTTTTCCTGCCGGTCTTCTGTCTCTGGGTCGGGTTCATGGCGTCCGATATCCGGGCCTCGGAGACGACCGAGGAGCCGCGACCGCTGTTCGTCGAGGGCTACGCCGGCCGCGTGAGCTACGCGCCCGGCGACGAGCTGACGCTGCACGTGTCCACCAGCGCGGCGACCTTCTCGG
>CANGMH010000181.1 GCA_947454005.1 Verrucomicrobiota bacterium | reverse complement strand
GAAGGACGACCAGAGCTACGACGGCGTGATCGAGCGCGAGAACGCCAACGAGGTCGTCCTCCGCAACGCCACCGGCGACTTCACGCTCCGCACCGCCGACATCAAGTCGCGCATCTCCAGCGGCCGTTCGCTCATGCCCGAGGGCTTCGAACAGCTCGGCGCGGACGGCCTGCGCGACCTGCTCACCTTCCTCTGCGCCGACGAGAACCGCTTCCGCATGGTCGACCTCTCCGGCGCCTTCACCGCGAACAGCGGCCGCGGCCTGTACATCTCGCCCGACAACGTGGACGAGACCGTCACCTTCCGCAGCTACGGCATGAAGCGCGTGGACGACATCCCGTTCGACGTCGTGAGCCCGCTGAAGTCCGTCGCCAACGTCGTCGTGCTCAAGGGCGGCGCGCCAGGCTCCTGGGCGCGCACGACGCTCCCGCAGCGCGTCGAGGCCAAGGTCGGTGTCGCGGCATCGCGCCTGCACTTCCTCGGCGGCGTCGGTGGCTGGGCCTTCCCGGCGGTCGGCGACGACCAGTTGCCGGTGATGAAGGTGACCGTCCACCACGTGGGCGGCGTCAGACAGGAGATCGTGCTCCGCAACGGCCAGGAGATCGCTGATTACAACGGCGCGCAGGATGTTCCCGGATCCAAGGCGCTCCCGCAGTTCACCAAGGGCCGCGGCCAGGTCCGGTGGTTCAGCAAGAACGTGAAGGACACCACCGCGGTCATCGAGAAGATCACGCTCGAGAGCTACGACAACGGGGTGGCGCCGACCTTCTTCGCCATCACCGCGGACAGCACCGCCGGCGGTTCCACCCGCGCGGATGCCGCGCCTGCGCCCGCCAAGGCGCTGCCCGTCCTCCAGTGGGGCGCGGGCCTCAAGACGCTGCTCATCGGCGGCGGCGCGTCGCACGACTACCAGAAGTGGTTCAACCTCGCCGACGTCGCGATGCTCAACGGCACCGGCAAGATCGCGGCCAACTACCTGGAGCCGCAGGACGTCTCGGTCGCTTCGGTCCAAGCGGCCGACGTGCTCGTCATCAGCGCCAACGAGGCGTTCCCCGATCCGGCCGTCCGCGCCGCCGTCCACGCCCACGTCGACGCGGGCAAGGGCCTCGTGCTGCTGCATCCCGGCCTCTGGTACAACTGGGCCGATTGGCCCGCCTACAACCGCGAGCTCGCGGGCGGCGGATCGCGCGGCCACGACCGGTACGGCGAGTTCGAGGTCGTGGTCACCGCCGGCTCGCATGCCTTGATGACGGGTGTCCCGGCCAAGTTCACCCTCAGCGACGAGCTCTATTACTACACGGCCGACCCCGCCGGCACCCCGGTCAAGGTCCTCGCCACCGCCTACTCCAAGTCGAAGGACAAAGCCTTCCCGCAGGTCTTCGTCGTGGAGCATCCCAAGACCCGGATCGTCGGCCTCACCCTCGGCCACGACGGCATCGCCCACAGCCTCCCCGCCTACCAGCAACTGCTGAAGAATTCGGTGTACTGGAGTGCGAAGAAGGACAATTGGATCCAGGCCGGAGGGAACTGAACCCGGATGCGCCACCGGCCTTGGCTGGTGGCGGTCCGGCATCGACAGCCCGCGCGGTCACGGACCTTGGTCCGGGGCCGCGCGGGCTTCTTCGTTTCGGGGCCGCTCTTCGCAGGCGGCCGGACGTCATCGGCCGAACGTTTTCCGCAGATATTCGCGGCTCCGGGTCGCGATCGCTTCCGGTCCTTCCTCGAACTTGAACACCTCGACCGACACCGTGCCGTCGTATCCGACCCCGTCCAACGCGGCGGCGATCGGCACGAAGTCCACATCGCCGAAGCCGGGTCCCTTGAGGTTGCGGTCGTTCGCGTGGAAATAGGCGAACTCGCCGGCCGATTCGCGGATGACCTGCGGGATGGGCTTCGCCTCCGAGCACATCGCCTTCACGTCGAGCATGACCTTGAACGCCGGCGACCCGAGCCGACGGGCCAGGGCGATGGTCTCCTCGGCGGTGTTGAGGAAGTTCGTCTCGGACGGCGCCAATGGTTCGAGGCAGATCGTGACCCCTCGCTCCACGCCGCGCGCCGCGGCCGCGGTGAAGGTCGACAACGTCCAGTCCTCGGCCTGCGCGCGGGTCACGCCGGGCAGGATGTCCCGGCGCTTCGGCGAGCCGAAGATCATCGAGACGCCGCCGAGGTCCGCGCAGAAGTCGACCGCCGCCACGAGGTAGTCGCTCGCGCGTCGCCGGGAGTCGGCATCGGGATGGTTCACGTGCATGCCTTCGGTGTAGGCGAGCACCCAATGGACGCCCGAGATGGCGATGCCGGCCCGCTCCGCGATGCCGCGCAACTCCGCGCGCCGCGACGCGGAGATGTCGGTGACCAACGGCGCGAAGGTGAACGGCGCCACTTCCATCGCGTCGTACCCGGCCTGGCGGGCGAACTCGCAGGCCCGCTCGAACGGCCAGTCCTTGAAGATCTCGTTGCAGATGGCGAAGCGCATGGGCGGAAGCTATCCGGGACCGCTCCGCGTCACAACGCCCGCAACGATCCGACCAGGCTTCCGCCCAACGCCCGCCGGGTGGCGAGCCAGGTCCAGAGCCCTCCGTTCAGCAGCACCGCGAGCAGCGTGACCGCGAGCGATGCCCAAGGAACCTGCGCTCCCGGCGACATCAGCGCCGGCAGCACCGCGACGCCCGCCGCGAGCGTTCCGACGCCGAGGCCCAGCACCAGCAGCGCCGCGTGCTCGACCAGCACGAACCGCTGCAAGGCCGCCCGCTCGAAGCCGACCGCCTGCATCACCGCCAGTTCGCCGCGCCGCTCGAAGACGTTCCTCAGCACCACCACGCCGAGCCCGACGCTCCCGAGCAGCAGCCCGAGCCCGCCGAGCATCTGGAAGGTGTCGAGATACGTGTTCTGCACCGCGTTGAACATCGCGAGCCGCTTCGGGGCGGACGTGATCTCGAGCCCGGTGTCCTGCAACGCCCGGGTGAGGTCGGCTGAGAGCCCATCGTGGCCGCCGACGTGAGGAGGCGGATCGGTGTCGGCAGAGTTCCGCCTCGTCACCTCGGCGGCTACGTCGATGAGGAACGCGCGGGATCCGCTCTCGCTCGGGAAGCGCTTCACGAACTCCGCCTCGTCGATGACCAGGTTCCCTTGCAGCACCGAGTTGGCCACCGCGCCGACGAGCCGCACCTTGAACGGCCGGCCGCGCTCGTCCACGTAGTCGAGCGTGTCGCCGAGGCTCTTCTGCAATGCCCACTGGATCGAGTTCGCGTCCGCGATGGCCGGGATGACCTGGACCTCGGATCCCGGAGCGGAGGGCTTGGCGCGGATCGCGTCCCAGCCGTTGGTGACCCCCGCGTCCTTCGCGAGACCGGTGAAGGTGAACGCCCCGCGCCGGGCGAGCAGTTCCGGCTTCACGCCGAGCAGGCGCGGACGTTGGGCCTTGTTCAGGTTGAGGCAGCTGGCGTCGTCGCCGTCGCGCACCTTGAACGGCACGAACGAGACGCCGGCCAGCTTCTTCGGGTCGAGGCCGTAGAACTCCTGCCCCTTGCGGGTGTCGAGGTCCTGGATGACGGGCAGCGAGCTCTCGGCCCACAGCGCGAACCCGCCGGTGCCGGAGCCGCGCTGGGTCGCATCGCGGTCCGCGTCGAGCTTGTTCGCGCCGACGGCGATGATGAGGAACGCCGCGCTGGCCAAGAGCGCCGCGGTCCCGAGGGAACGCGACGGACGCCGCTTGAGCCCGCGGAACGCGAGCGCGGTCAGCCCGACAGGAGCGCGGGCGGCCCGCCCGCTCGCCGATCCGGTCCGCGCGGTCGGGCCGACCGCGCCCCGCAGCCAGGCCCGCACCCAGAGCAATCCCGCGATGAGCAAGAGGGCACCGGCGCCGAAGAACATCCCGGGATCGCTCGAGCGCGCCGCTCCGGCGGCCGCGGTCATCCCGAGCGCCGCGACGCTCGCGCCCACCGCGAGGCGCATCGGCCATCGGGTTCCGGAGTCGGCGCCGACAGGACCGGGCTCGACCGCGCCCTCCGACAACAGTTCCCTCGTGGGACGCTTCGCTTGCTGGCGCAGCACGAGCCACAGCGTGGCCGCGGCCACGAAGAGGCTGGATCCGACGCCCGTCGCCAACGTCGCGGCGGTGATGTGGAACCCGAGGCCGGCGCCGTTCACCGCGTCGCGCCAGAGCGTCGACAACCCCCAGAGCACGCCCTTCGCGTAGAGGATCCCGCCGACCACCCCGAGCGCCGTGCCGAGCGCCGCCACCATGAAACCTTCACGGAAGAGCAACGTGCGGACGCGCCGCGGTTCCCAGCCGATGGCGAGCAGGATGCCGGTCTCCGACGCGCGTTGCCCGAGCGAGAAGCTGAAAAGCATCGCCGTGAGCAGCAGCGCGGACGTGATGAGGAAGAAGCTGAACCCGATCATCAGCCCGCCGAACTCCTTGCCGGTGCCGCCCTCGGCCGCCGCCAGCGCCGGCGTGCGGACGTCCGTGAACCGCAACCCGACATCGGCCGGGTCCAGGTCCGCGCGGATCTTGGCGGCGACCCCGTCGCGGACTTGGCCTGCTTGGTCCGTGCCCGCGAACCAACGGATCGCCGTCAACTCGCCGAAGCGGTTCGCCCACATCTTCTGTCCCGCGGCGAGGGTGATGAAGGCCTTGGGCGTGCCGCGCCATTGCTTCCAATACGCTTCGTCCGCGTCGCGGATGGGATGCACGAGGTCGAATCCGGCATCCCAATCGCGGGTGCTCTCGGCCTTGGTGAGGCCGGGGAACTCGGGCATCAGCGAGCGGTCGGCGTGCAGGCCGCGCATCGGGACGATGCTGTGGACCCGGAATCGGTTCGTCCGCTCGACGAGCTGCGTCCCCGCGTCCACACGATAATAGCCGAGCGCCACGGTGTCGCCGGGCTTCACCCCGAGGTCCTTGGCGAGCCATTCGTTCACCACGATCTCATCGTCGCGCAGGCCGGCCGGCGTGTAGGGCGCGCCGGCGGCGGTGACCATCGAGTACGGCGCGAGCTCGTCGCCGTGCGAGAGCGTGTTGACGAGGTAGGTGAGGATGGGGACGGGGGAGGGCGCGGTCGCGCCTGCGCCCTTGCTCTGGCCGGCGGCGGCGGAGACTGGATCCACGGCCGGGGTGGAACCCGGCCCTCCCGAAGTCGTGGCATTGGTGAGCGCAGCGGTGACGACGGCGGGTTCGAGGAAGATGCGGCGGGTGGTGAGCTCGGCGAAGGCGGGTGCGGGCTCGCCGCCGGTGAGCTTGGGATCAGGGGCGACGGCGCGGACGGAGAGTTCAGCGTCGGCGAGGGTCCAGGTCCGCGCGAGGCTTTCGTTGAGGAAGGTCGTGGCCAGCGAAGCGGGCACTTCCGGGGCGCGCGGGATGAACACCCTCCCCAACGGATACCGGTACCATTCGTGTCGGAACATCCATCCGGTTGCTTTGGACCGGATGGAATTGGTGTCGCCGACGTAGCCCGGCGTTTGTGCGAGGACGAGGTTGGCGCGCCCGGCAAGTCCTGCCGCGTCTGCAAGGCCGGGCAGGGAGACGAAAGCGTTCAGAGGCGAGGTCTGGCCCGCCAGCAAACTGAGGTTGCCTCCATAGCTACCGGGCACGACGCCCCCGACGGTGAGGCGCATCGCCACCGAAGTTTCGTCACGCGGAGAGATGACCGCGTCCCGGGAGAGCGCGCTGGGCTTATGGATGCGGATGACCACCTCGTCGCCACGGTTGGCAGAAAGTTGCGCGGCGAGCGTCTCGTTGAGCCAGACTTGGCGGTTGTTGAAATCGAGGAACGGCCCCGGAAGATAGTTTGTCCGCGCACCGATCGTCTCACCAGGATTGACCCCGATCACCTGGATGCGGTTCGCCCGTGCTGTTCCGTCCTGGCGGGTGATGGTTCCCGACAGGAGGAGAGCATTCGCGGCCATGACCGGCCCCAGCCGACTGCGCTCCAGGTAGAGGTGGCCCTCCCGCCACGGGCGTTCGTTGGGTGGCTCGCCGAGATGCGGAGCGATGAGCTCAGCCATCTTAGGCGTGAAGAACCGGTCTCCCGTGCTCAGGACGCTGACAACGCCGTTGGCCAGACGCTCCTTCGCCCTTTCCTCCAAGCTCCCCCGCACCGAATCCCCCACGGCCAGCGCTCCGATGAGCACGGTGGCGGCGAGCGCCGCTCCGGCGAGCACACCGAGATGGGCGCGGAAGTAGTGGCGCAACGAACGGCCGGCGAGGAGGCGATGGCTGAACATGGCGCAGGGTCAGTGGACGTTGACGAACTTGCCGTCGCGCAGCTCCACGGTGCGGCCCATGAGCCCGGCGAGCTCCGGGCTGTGGGTCACGACGACCAAGGTGACGCCCTCCTCGCGGTTCAACTCGACGAGCAGCCGGCCGATGCCGGTCGCGCTCACGCGGTCGAGCGCACCGGTCGGTTCGTCGGCGAGCAGGAGCGCGGGCTGGTTGATCAGGGCGCGGACCACCGCGACGCGCTGTCGTTCTCCGCCGCTCAATTTGCCGGGCAGATGGTCCATCCGCGCGCCGAGCCCGACGCGGTCGAGCAGCTTCTTGGCGCGGACCTCGGCATCGGCCGGCGCGCGCTTGGCGTCGGCGAGGGTCGGCAGGAGCACGTTCTCCAGCGCGGTGCACTGCGGGAGCAGATGATGGTTCTGGAAGATGAAGCCGATCTGCCGGTTGCGGAACACGGCGAGCTCCTTGGCCGAGACCATGGTGAGGTCGCGTCCCTCGAAGGTGATGCTGCCCTGGTCGGGCAGGTCGAGCGTGCCGAGCAGGTTCAGCACGGTGCTCTTGCCGCAGCCGCTCGGACCGATGATGGCGACGCTCTCGCCGCGGGCGATCGCCAGCGAGGTCCCGCTCAGGACCGGCACCGGCACGGGACCGGGATAGCTCTTGGTGACCTCGCGGAGTTCGAGCAGCGCAGCAGCGGACATGGTCCGATGGTAGCCGCTCGCGGACGGTTGTCAGCGCGCAGTTGCCTCCCGGCCGGGAGGCCGGTTGGCCCGGTCCATCGCGCACCGGCGTTTCCGGTCGCGGACCGGAGCCGGGTCCGCGTTCCCCGCACCGTGCTCCGGTCGGCGCACGCCGCCGGTGCGCAAGTTTAGCGGGAAAGATTTTGACGCCCCCACATATCGTGGGCTAGCTCACCTGTAGCCGCAGCCGGTTGTGCTGTGGCGCAAATTATGCGGTGTCCGAAATGCGGCGGCCAAGATGACAAGGTCATCGATTCCCGGGCCTCGAAAGAGGGCTCGGTGATCCGGCGTCGACGCGAATGCCTCGGATGCACGCACCGTTTCACGACCTACGAGGAGATCGAGCACGAGGAGCTCTTCGTGGTGAAGCGCGACGGCCGGCGCGAGTTGTTCTCCAAGGACAAGCTGCTCTCCAGCATCAAGCGCGCCTGCCAGAAGCGTCCGGTGGCCGAGCAGGCGATCGCCGATGCGGCGGAGCGGGTCACCGGCGAGATCACCGACAAGTTCGACCGCGAGGTGCCGAGCAAGGACCTCGGCGAGCTGGTGATGCGCGAGCTCCGGGCCCTCGACGGCGTGGCCTACGTGCGGTTCGCGAGCATCTACCGCGAGTTCCAGGAGGTGGGCGAGTTCGTCGAAGAGATCCACCGGCTCGCCACGTTGCCGCCATCGGACAAGCGCCAGATGGCGCTGCTGCCCGACGGCTACGAAGAAACCGAGACCAAGGACAAACCATGATCCAATTGCGCGAAGACCATCTGCTCGTGGAACAGCCCGGTGGCGGATACCTCGCCTGGTCGGCCGACCAGCTGGCGCTGGAGTTCGTCGGCGGTGCGGCGGGCCTCTTGGACGCCGAGATGCTGAAGCACGTCTCGGCCGGTGTGATGCACTACTTCCGCGAAGAACTGGACCGCACGACTGTGACGGTCGGCGAGTTCGCCGAGGCGTTGACCAAGGTGTTGAGCGGGCTGGGTTTCACCGCCGAGGTGACCGAGGTCCGGGTCGGCGACAACCGCCGCGTCGCCGATCTCCGCCAGCTCGCCTGCCGGACGGGCAAGCTCGGCGAGCTCGAGTTCTTCACCCAGCTCCGCGAGGTGCTCCGCAAGGAGCTGGCCACCGCCCCGCGTGCCGTCGAGTTCCGCGGGCTGCGCGGCTGCGTGAAACAGCTCGTCGGCCGCAAGCACTGGTGTCCCGCCTGCGACAAGATGGAGGCCTGGATCGTCGAATCGCTGCGCGGATGGTTCGGACAGGAACCCGGCGCGGAGAAGACGGCGTTGGTCGTCCGTTGAGCCCGCGGGCCGCTGAAACGCCCTTCGGGCCATCTCCCATGACGCTTTTCGAGAAGATCATCGCCCGCCAGATCCCGGCCGACATCGTGCACGAGGACGACCAGGTGATCGCCTTCCGCGATATCCATCCGCAGGCGCCGGTCCACATCATCGTCATCCCCAAGAAGCCCATCCCCCGCATCGGCGAGGCCGGGCCGGACGATGCCGCGGTGCTCGGGCATCTGATGCTGGCCGTGGCATCCGTCGCGAAGGCCGCCGGATTGGGAGAGACGGGATTCCGTCTGGTGATCAACAACGGTCGGGATGGCGGCGAGACCGTTCCGCACCTGCATTGCCACGTGCTCGGCGGCCGGTCGCTCGCTTGGCCGCCCGGTTGAGGGAGGCACGTACGCCCGGCGGTACCCGGGCGGTTTCCCGCGACGTCTTCGTCCTCCCCCGTTTGCAGGCATCCGGCAGGCCTTTCGACCATGGGCTTTCTTGACCGCGCCTACCGGTCCGGGGCGGTGGATAAGCCACCGTTGCCAAGGCTCCGCGCCCGCCCGTAGGCTGCGCCGACTTGGCCGGACCCCGTCCGCGCCGTCCGAT
>CANGMH010000180.1 GCA_947454005.1 Verrucomicrobiota bacterium | reverse complement strand
GGTCCATGAGCGCGACGATCAACGAATGCTCGACCGTCGGGTCGAGCCCGCCGGGCCGCGCGTCCTCCCGTTGTGACACGTTGAACAACATCATCGCCATGCCCGGGGACGCGATGCGTCCGAAGCTCTCCACGGCGGCGCGCAGCACCGGCGCGTTCGTCTCGGCGAGGAGCCCGGCGACCTTGGACACCACCGTGCGGTCGCGGAGGGTGGAGATCGCCTTGAGCGCGGCGTGGACCACGCCGTCGTCGGGATCGTTGAGCGAGATCAGCGCCGCGCGGCGGGCCATGCGGTCGCGGATCCGGGCGAGGGCCCAGATCGCGTTGCGCCGGAGCGACGGCGACTTGTCCTTCAGATGCGGCGCCAGCACGGGCACCGCGTTGGTGCCCATCGCGGCGAAGGCGGTGACGGCCTTCTCGCGCACCGCGGGCCGCGGATCATCGAGGCGTCCCGCGGCTTCCGCGATCGCGGCCGCGTCCCATGCGAGCTGGAGGCCCCACGGATCGGCCACCTTCGGCGCGCCGGCCTTCCGGACGCGATAGATGCGGCCCAGGACATCGGGCTTGGCGAGCTGTGAACTCGGGCAACACAGACGGTACCAGCCGCCGGTGTCCACCACGAGCAGGCTCCCGTCGGCGTCGGGCAGGACGTCGGTCGGATGGAAGTCCAGGTCGTCGCAGACCAGGAAATCGCTGTCGGTGCTCGCGAACGTCGCGCCGGCCGGACGCAGCACGTGGCGGGTGACCTTGTGCAGGTTGAAGGTGGTGGCGAAGAAGTTGTCGCGGAAACCGGGGCCGAAGACATCGCTCTCGTAGCGGACCAGCCCGCATTCGGCCGCCGGGCCGGCCTGGTGGAACGGGTGCATCAGGTCCGGTCCCGGGCGCTTCACGCGGCCGTCGTCGAGCACGTCGTTGACCTTGCCGAAGACGCTGCCATGGACCGCGTGGCCGATGCCGTCGCGGAAACCCGGCTGGGTGAAATCGATGAAGGTGCTGGTGAACAGCGCCTCGCCTTCCGGCGTGAAGGCGACCTCGACCGGGTTGTCCATGCCGCCGGACATGATGACGTCGAGGTCCGATCCGTCGGGACGGGCGCGGTAGATGTGGGCGGCCTTGTCGTTGAGCGTCTTTCCGTTGCCGAGCTTGTGGGTCTGCTCGGAGAACGCGCCCTTGGTCCAGTAGATGTAACCGTCCGGCCCGAGATACGGCCCGTGGATGTCGTTCGCGCAACCGGTGAGGGTGCCGCCCTTGAACCACTCCTCGCGGCGATCGGACACGCCGTCGCCGTCGTCGTCGCGGAAGCGCCAGATGCTCGGCGGCGCCGCCGCGTAGACCCAGCCGTCGTGCCACAGGCAGCCCTGCGGGAACATCACCTTGTCGGCGAACACGACCGTCTTGTCGAAGACGCCGTCGCCGTCCGTGTCCTCCAGACGCAGGATCCGGGACGCGGGATTTTTCAGCTGCTCGGACGGCGGCTCGTTGGAGCCGGACGAATCGGTGACGTAAAGGCGGCCGCGGTCGTCGAAGCTGGCGCTGACCGGACGCGGAGCGAGCTTGGAGGTCGCGGCCAGCTCGACGGTGAACCCGTCGGGGACGGTGAACGTCCGGCCGTCGACCCTCTGCTCGGCGGCCTGCGACGAGATCGCCGTGACCAGGAGGCCGAGGGCGACGGAGGATGGAATCTTCACGGCGCGGACCTTGGCGCGAAGAACCCCGGAAGGCGAAACGGAAAAAGCCTCCGGGACGGCCGACCGCTCAAAGCGGCAGCTTCGGCACGCCTTCGTGGAAGCGGGCGAGATCGGGGTCGTTCGGCCGGACGGATTGGCTCTGGATGTAGGGCGGCATCTTGCCGATGCGTTTCGAATCCGCGGACACGAGGCGCCACGCCTCCGCATGGCCGTCGGCGAAGCTCAATGCGAGCGCGCCGGCGTGGCGGACCGCCGGGAAATCGACCCACAGCCATTCGCCCGGCTGCGTCACGACGAAGCGGGCGTTCTCGATGCTGTTCTCGTGCTCGTCGAGGAAGACGAACGCCTTGCTCGGCGACGGGGCCACGATCTGGCCGAGCTTGTGCCAGCAGGTCTTGTCCTTCGGGTCCGGTTCGTCGTTCATGTAGGCGCTCATCGAGACGCTCCGCGAACGCTTGATCTTCCCCTGGTCGCGCACCGTGGAGCGGTCGGCCGGGCACCGGTAGATCCCGACCGACTGGTTGTAGGGGAACAGCAGCCCGCGCTGGATGTTGGTGGTGTTGACGTCGGTGTAGGCGTTCCCGGTGACCCAGGTCCGCGCCGTGGCGTTGGCGCCCTCGCGTCCGCCGCTCAGGATCGTCTCGTTGGGCGGCAGGCTGTCGGCGTTGTCACCGCAATAGAGCATCCACGCCAGCCCGAGCTGCCGGTAGTTGCTGAGGCACTGGGTCTGGAGCGCCTTGCCCTTGGCTTTGCCCAACGCGGGCAGGAGCATCCCGGCCAGGATCGCGATGATGGCGATCACCACCAGGAGCTCGATGAGCGTGAATCCGGATCGGCGGGACGCTCGGCGCGGCGACAGGGTCGGGAAGCTCACAGCGGGGATATAACCGTGAGGAAGGCCGTTCGTCGCCAAGGAAAACAGGGCGACCGCGGCGCGCGGCATCGGACCGGCGCCCGTCAACGGACCTTGGAAAGGCTGGCCCAGACCAGCGCCAGGACCCAGCCCACGTACGTCCATCCGAGGAGGGCGTTGAGGATGAAGATCGCGACGACCTCCCGATGTCCCCGGACCGCGGCGATCACGGTCGGGAAAAAATAGAACGGGACGAAAGCCAATGCCAGCGCAAGCGAAGCCAGCCCCCCGTACACCGCGCCCACGGCATCGATCGAGAGGTATCCGGACCAGGCGGCCCATGGGATGCCCGCGATCAGGAGGGCCGCGGCCGCCCACGCCATCCAACGCCAGCGGGCCGCCAATACCGGCCATCTTCGACCCGTTGCGGACGCGGGCATCGTGACGGACCGGACCTTGGAAGCGTGGTGGCCGGCGGACCGGCACGGGACGACCGCGTTGGGCGCGCCGCAAGCGGGACAATCGACCGGTCTCATATCAGCGCGTGCCTCCACTTGGGAGGGGACGTCGCAGATCAGGCAGGTCGCTTCCATAGAGGGGTGATATCCCGCAGCCTTGCACCGCTGTACAGCTCAAAGACGGCTCCGGGTCAGGGTCCGTCTCACTCGCCGGTCCTCGAATCCGGCACGCACCACAGCAGGCCGGGCTTGTTCGATTTCTGCTCGTTCTGGAAATCCTCGAACCGGATGAAATGGACCTGCCCGCTGAAGCCGGTGATCACCGCGCCCTTCTTGTGGCGGCGTCCCACGCCTTCGGACTCGGACGGATACTGGCTGGCGTCGTGCCCGACGTTCGGTCCCCAGACGCCGTTGAAGTTCTTGATGTCCGGTTCCCACATCGCATAGGCGGCGGGGTTGAAGGCGCCGAGCTTATAGGTCCGCGGTTCGAGGCGGCCGAAACCGCCGACAGCTCCGTTCATGATATAGCTCGAGAGCCGCTGCCGCCGCTTCTGCCAGGAGATGTGGTTGGTCCGGTCGAGCGGACAGTTGTAGACCTTGCGCTCCTTGAGATAGGGCCAGAAGAGACCCGCCTCGATGAAGGTCGCCTCGTTCGTCTTGAGCAGGTCCGGGGCCCGGCCGCCGGTCGGCTGGTAGAGCCAGCCGGTGGTGGTCTGCTCCCAGTTCGGCCACGGCATGTAGTCGCGGTTGTCGAGCGCGTACATCTGCATCGCGAGGGCGAGCTGCTTGTTGTTGTCCACGCACTGCGTGCGGAAGGCCTTCTCCTTCGCGTTGGCCAGCGCGGGCAGGAGCATCCCGGCGAGGATCGCGATGATGGCGATGACCACGAGGAGCTCGATGAGCGTGAAAGCCCGGAACCGGGGGACCGGGAGGCGCGGGGCAAGGTTTCCGGGATCCATCGACGCGAAGGAACACCCGTCCGGCCGGCGGCGGCAAGCAACGTTCACGAGCCGTCGCGGCGGCAAAAATCGCTGGCCACGTCCGCGGGCGTCCGGGAAGCTGCCGCATCATCCGAGTTGCCCGATGCGAACACACCTTGTCCTGCCCTGCCTCCTGCTGGCCGCGCTGAGCGCGGTCGGTTGCAAGAAGAACGCCCAGCCCGCCGCCGCCGGAGGCGGAGGCTTCGCCGTGCAGGTCGTCGCCGTGCCCGCCCGCCAGCAGGCCGTGAGCGAGACCGTCTCGCTGGTCGGATCGGTCATCCCGAACGAATCCATCGAGGTCCAGGCCGAGGCGGACGGCCTGGTGAAGGAGATCGGGTTCGAGGAGGGCCAGCGGGTCGAGAAGGGCTCGCTGCTCGTCGCGCTCGAGGAGACCAAGCTCGCCGCCCAGCTCGCCGAGACGGAGGCCAACCTCCTGCTCGCGAAGAACTCGTTCGACCGCGTGAAGGAGCTGTTCCGGGACAAGCTCATCTCCAAGCAGGAGTACGACCAGGCCTCCGGTTCGTTCGCCGCCAACGAGGCCGGCGTGAACCTCAAGCGGCGGATGCTCAAGGACGCCCGCGTCACCGCCCCGTTCAGCGGCATCACCGGCGCGCGCCGGATCAGCCCCGGCCAGGTGATCTCCAAGGCGACGCCGCTGACCGTGCTCGTCGACCTCGACACGGTGAAGGTCGAGATGGGCGTGCCGGAGCGGTATCTCAGCCAGGTCCGCATCGGCCAGACGCTCGAGTTCCACGTGGCCGCGTATCCGGCGACGGTCTTCAAGGGCGAGGTCTACTTCATCTCGCCGCAGCTCGACACCGGCACCCGCACCGCGCTGGTCAAGGCCCGCATCGCCAACCCCGACGGCCGGCTCAAGGGCGGCATGTTCGCCAACCTCGACCTGCGCCTCCAGCTCCGCGAGACCGCGCTGGTCATCCCCGAATCGGCCATCGTGAACAACGGAGACACCACCTCGGTCTTCGCCGTCACCTCCACCAACACGGCGGTGATGAAGACGGTGAAGGTCGGCCTCCGGCTGGCCGGCAAGGCCGAGGTGCTCACCGGCCTGACCGCCGGCGAGATGGTCGTCGTCGAAGGCGTCCAGAAGCTCCGCCCGGGCGCGCCGGTCAAGCTCGCCGGCGCCGAGGCGACCGCGCCGTATCTGAATTAGCAGGGGAGAAAGGGGGAAAGGGTGCCGGGGTGCGGAAAGGACGGTCACCATGGACACGCGAGCCACTAGTTTCTTGGACGATGGAGCAATCGGGAGGGGACCGATCACCCATCATTGGGAGCTCGACGTGTATCGGCTGGGGATGGATCTGGCAGTGGAGATTTTCCAAGAGACCAAGGCTTGGCCCGCGGAGGAGAAGTTCTCGCTGACGGACCAGATCCGCCGTTCGTCCCGCTCCGTGACCGCCCAGCTTGCCGAGGGTTGGCGCAAGCGCCGCTATCAGTCGGCGTTCGTCAGCAAGCCCGACGACTCCGAGGGCGAGGCCGCCGAGACCCAAAGTTGGCTCGAACACGCCGTCCGCTGCGGATACCTGCATCGCGAGCGTGGTCTTGACCTCCACGGCCGCTACAATCAAGTCATCGGCAAACTCGTCACCATGCAGAACAAACCCGAGCCTTGGCTGCTCCAAGCCCGCCGCGGGTGATGGCTCCCCTGCTCCCTTCCACCCCCGCCCCCCCCGCCCCCCCGCCTCCCATGTTCCTCTCGAAGATCTCCATCCAGCGGCCGATCCTGGCCACGATGCTGAACCTGGCGCTGGTGCTGTTCGGCCTCATCGGCCTGTCGCGCCTGCCCGTCCGCGAGCTTCCCGACATCGACCCGCCCGTCGTCAGCGTCACCACCATCTATCCGGGCGCCAACGCCCAGGTGGTCGAGACCGAGGTGACCGAACGGCTCGAGGAGGCCATCAACAACATCGAGGGCATCAAGACCCTCACCTCGCAGAGCCGCGAGGGCGTGAGCGGCATCAGCATCGAGTTCGACCTCTCCCGCGACATCGACGTCGCCGCGCAGGACGTCCGCGACCGGGTCTCGCGCGTGCGCGGCGCCCTGCCGCTCGACATCCGCGAACCCATCGTGGCCAAGGCGGATTCCGACGCGCAGCCGGTCCTGTGGATCGCCTTGAACAGCGACCGCTATTCGCCGCTGGAGCTCACCACCCTGGCCGAGCGCCAGATCAAGCCGCGCCTCCAGGGCGTCCCCGGCGTCTCGTCGATCACCATCGGCGGCGAGAAGCGCTTCGCGATGCGGCTCTGGCTCGATTCGGAGAAGATGGCCGCGCGCAAGGTCACCGTGCTCGACGTCCAGCGCGCGCTCCGGCAGCAGAACATCGAGCTGCCCAGCGGCCGCGTCGAGAACCTCGAGCGGGAGATGACCATCCTCACCCGCGGCGAGCTCAAGACCAGCGACGAGTTCAACCGCCTCGTCATCCGCGCCGACGGCACGACGCTCGTGCGGCTGCAGGACATCGGCCGGGCCGAGGACGGCGTCGAGGACTACCGCACCATCGCCCGCGCCCTGGGCAAGCCCTGCGTCTTCCTCGGCATCGTCAAACAGGCCAAGGCCAACACCGTCACCGTCGCCCAGTCGATCAAGACCGAGATCGCGAACCTGCGCCCGACGCTGCCGGTCGGCGCGGAGCTCAGCGTGTCCTACGACGCCAGCGTCTACGTCGAGCAGGCCATCAGCGAGGTCTGGGGGACGCTCGCCGTGGCCTTCGCGCTGGTGGTGCTGATCATCTTCGTGTTCCTGCGCAACGTGCGGTCGACGATCATCCCGTCGGTCGCCATCCCGGTGTCGCTCATCGGCACCTTCGCCCTGCTGCAGCTGTTCGGCTACTCGGTGAACATCCTCACCATGCTCGCGCTCGTGCTGAGCATCGGCGTGGTCGTGGACGACGCCATCGTCGTGCTGGAAGCGATCTACCGGCACATCGAGGAGGGCATGCCGCCGATGCAGGCGTCGCTGAAGGCGATGGAGGAGATCAGCTTCGCCGTCATCGCCATCACCATCTCGCTCATCGCGGTGTTCACGCCTTTGGCCTTCCTGAAGGGCACCACCGGCCGGCTCTTCGTCGAGTTCGCCGTGGCGGTCGCCGGATCGGTGGCCATCTCGGCGCTGGTCGCGCTCACGCTCTCGCCGGCGCTGGCGGCGCGGATCCTGAAGCCCGTCCATCATGAGAAGCCGCGCGGGCTGTTCGGGATCTTCGAGCGGTCGCTGGACCGGCTCACCTCGGGCTATCTCGGCGCGCTCCGCTGGTCGCTGGGCCACCGCGCCGCGCTGGTGCTCGTCATGGTCGCCACCTTCGCGCTCATGGTCGTGGCCTATCGCGCGCTGGAGCAGGAGTTCCTCCCGCAGGAGGACAAGGGCCGGATGTTCGCCCTCGTGCTCACCCCGAACGGGTCGACCAGCGAGTTCACCGACCGCCAGCTCAAGAAGGCGGAGAAGATCATCGCGGCGACCCCCGAGGTGAAGAGCTACGGCGCCATCGTCGCGCCGGGCTTCAGCGGCCCCGGCCAATCGAGCTTCGGCATCGTGTTCGTCTCGTTCAAGGACCGCTCCGAGCGCAAGCGCGGGACCGAGGAGATCGTCAACGGCCCCGGCGGCATCGCGCAGCAGTTCTTCGCCGAGGTCGAGGGCGGCATCGCCATCGCCAACCTGCCCAAGGCCATCGAGGTCAGCTTCAACAGCTCGCCGTTCGAGCTCGTCCTCCAGAACCAGGACCTCGCGCTGCTCAACACCACGGCCATCGCCACAGCCAACCGCCTCCGCTCCCTCACCAACGCGGCCGGACGCCCCCTGCTCACCAACGTCCGCGTCAGCTACGAGGTCAACAAGCCGGAGCTCCGCGTGGACATCGACCGCAACCGCGCGGCCGCCCTCGGCGTCAGCATCGAGGACATCTCGCGCACCATGCAGATCCTTTTCGGCGGGGTGGACCTCAGCCGCATCAAGGTGGAGGGCAAGGAGCATCTGGTCGTCGCCCAGCTCGAGCGCGCCTCCCGTCTCACGCCGACCGACCTGGACCGCATCTTCGTCCGCAACCTCCAGGGCGACCTCATCCAGCTCAGCAGCCTCGTCACCCGCAGCGAAGGCGCCGCGCCCAACTCGATCAACCACTACGGCCGCATGCGCAGCGCCAGCATCACCGCGTCGCCCGGGGCCGTCCCCATCGGCACGGTCGTGAAGCAGGTCGAGCCCCTGCTCGCCCAGGAGCTGCCCACCGGCTTCCTCCACGCCTGGGAAGGCGACGCCAAGAACCTCTCCGACGCCTCGGGCGAGTTCTGGTGGGTGCTCATCCTCGCCGGCGCGATCGTCTACATGACGCTCGCCGCGCAGTTCGAGAGCCTGGTCCATCCGTTGACCGTCATGCTCGCGCTGCCGTTGGCCGGTGTCGGCGCCTTCGGCGCGCTCTGGATGCTCGACGTGGGCGGCAAATCCGGCCTCTACCCGCCGATCCCGGCGATGAACATCAACCTCTTCAGCCAGATCGGCCTCGTGCTGCTCATCGGTCTCGTCACCAAGAACTCGATCCTGCTGGTCGAGTACGCCAACCAGCAGACGGAGAAGGGCATCGATCCGCGCACCGCGATGGAGGCCGCCGGCCGCGTCCGGTTGCGCCCGATCCTCATGACGGCGTTCTCGACCATCGCCGGCATCCTTCCGATCGCCATCGGCTTCGGCGCCGGCGCCGAGAGCCGGCGTCCGATGGGCGTGGCGGTCGTGGGCGGCATGCTCACCAGCACGTTCCTCACGCTCTTCGTCATCCCCGTGGTCTACACGCTCTTCAGCGACCTGGCGGCGAAGCTCGGCGGAAAACGCGCGTCGCATCCCCCTGCCTT
>CANGMH010000179.1 GCA_947454005.1 Verrucomicrobiota bacterium | reverse complement strand
TCGTTGCTCTTCGTCGCGCCCTGTTGGGTCTCGATCTTGCGGATGAACTCCTCCTTGGTCTTCACCTCGAGCTCGAGCTTCTTGCGGTCGCTCTCGACTTGGCGGCCATGGACCTTCGCCGCCTCGTGCGCCGCCGCGGTCTGCGCCGCGCGGTCCTGGAGCCGCTTCCTCTGCAAGGGCACATCGGCCAGCTCGGCCCGGAGCCGGAGCAGCCGACGGTCGCGGTCTTGGAGAACGAGGAGCTGTTCGATGACGGGTAGCATGGCTGCGGCACGCTATCGGCGGCGGCTCGGACGGGTCAACGGGCAAGCCCGGCGTCCCGGGGAAAGTTTGAACGGGATGAGGCGACGCGTCCTCTCAGTTGCGCGCCCCACGGGGCCGTCTAACCTCGATCATCATGAACACCGTCCGTTCCTCATTGGCAGTCCTCTCGCTCGCCGGCCTCACCGCGGCCCTGCCCTTCGCGGCCGCCGCCAAGGATTCCGAGGCGCTCAAGGTCGCCCGGCAGCTCAACAACGCCTTCGTCGAGGTCGCCGAGACCGTCTCGCCGTCCGTCGTCGTCATCTCCGTCACCCAGAAGAACGACGGCGAGGAGATGAAACGCCTGCACAACTTCTGGCGGATGCTCCCGCCCGAGATGTTCGAGGGCGAGGCACCGCAACGCCAAGGCCAGGGTTCCGGCGTCGTCCTCCGCGAGGAAGGCTTCATCCTCACCAACAACCACGTCGTCGAAGGCGCGGAGAAGATCCGCGTCCGGCTGAAGGACGGCCGCGAGTTCGACGCCGAGGTCCGCGGGACTTATCCCGAGGCCGATATCGCCGTGATCAAGCTCAAGGGCGACGTCAAGGACCTGCACGTGGCCAGGTTCGCCGATTCCGACAAGGTCCGCGTCGGCGAGTTCGCCATCGCCGTCGGCGCCCCGTTCGAGCTCGACTACAGCGTCACCTACGGCCACGTGAGCGCCAAAGGCCGCGGACAGCTCGACGGCGGGCCGGCCGACCAGGACTTCATCCAGACCGACGCCAGCATCAACCCCGGCAACAGCGGCGGACCCTTGGTCAACCTCGACGGCGAGGTCATCGGCATCAACTCCATGATCCGCGGCATGGGCACCGGTATCGGCTTCGCGATCCCGGCCAACAACGTCCACGAGATCAGCGACCGCATCATCACCGACGGCAAGTTCACCCGCTCGTGGCTCGGCATCGTCATGGCCACGCCGGAAGAAGCCCGCCAGCTCCACGAGAACGACGAGAACCAGCAGCCGGGCGTGCTGGTCCGCGCCATCACGCCGGAGGGGCCCGCCAGCCGGTCCACGCTCGAACCGGGCGACGTCATCGCGGCCGTCGATGGGAAGAGCATCTCTTCGACCGCCCAGCTGCGTTCCGAGATCGCGCGCAAACGCTCGGGCAAGGAGGTCTCGCTCAGCGTGCTGCGCGACAAGAAATCGATCACCGTGAAAGTGAAGCCGGAGGCGATGCCCGATCAACCGATGTCGGCCATGAACCGTCGCGGCGGCCAGCCCGAATGGTCGGCCCCCGGGCGCTCCGACGGCGCGACCCTCAAGCCCCTGACCAAGGACCTGGCCAAGGAATACGACGTCAAAGGCGTCGCCGAAGGCGTCTTGGTCACCGACGTCGAGGAGAACAGCCTCGCGCAGAAGCTCGGACTGCGCGCCGGTGACGTCGTCACCGCGGTGAACGGCGAGCCGGTCACCACGCCGAAAGAGTTCCGCCAGGCCCTCAAATCCTCCAAGGAGAAGGGCGCGAAGATCAAGCTGGTCCGCGAAGGCGCACGGACCTTCCTCTTCTACAAGAACCGTCCCGAGTGACCGGTCCGGGAGTAACCGGACAAAAAGCAGACGCGCCGGAGGGGAGGTCCTCTCCGGCGCGTCTTCGTTTTTTCAGCGAGGCGCGACCGGTCGGCCGGCGCCCGCGACCTGCGGGATCACTTCTCGACCGGTTTGCCCGCGGCTTCCCAGGCCTTCATTCCGCCGTCGAGGTTCACGACGTTGGGGAAGCCGAGCTTGACCATCTGTTCCGCGGCCTTGGCGCTCCGTCCGCCGGCGGCGCAATGGACGAGATACCGCTTCGACTTGTCGAGCTTCTCGATCTGGGCGGTGAAATCGGTCGCCTTGAAGTCGATGAGCTTCGCGCCCGGGATGTGTCCCTTCGCGAACTCCTCGGGCGTGCGGACGTCGAGGACCACCGAGTTGGTCATCCTCGTGCGCAACCGGTCGAAGGGCTCGGGCTTGACCGTGTGGAACGGCGGCCGCTCCGGGAACGTGAAATCGGCCTGCGGTTTGGGTTCGGCTTTCGCGGCCGTTTTCGAGGCGTCCTCCGCGAGGACGGGGAAGGTCGACAACAAAACGCCGGCAAGGATCAAGGGTTTCATGGCATGCATCGCTTTCGGGCAAATGAAGCGGGCGCGGACCGGGATGGCAATTGCAGTTTGCTCCGGCCTCCATTAACACCACGCCCATGAGGTTCATCGGCAGCGTCATCGAGAAACTCCAGCGCCATCCCAAGCGCATCGTCTTCCCGGAAGGCACGGAGCCGCGGGTGCTGCAGGCCGCCCGCCAGTTCTATTCCCTCCGCTTGGGTGTGCCCATCCTGCTCGGCGACCGTGCCGAGGTGAAGGAAGCGGCAGCCGCCCTGAACGTCTCGGTCGAAGGCATCCGCATCATCAATCCCGCCGAGAGCCCGGACCTCGAGAGCTTCGCCAAGCGCTTCGAGCTGTTGCGGCGCGGCAAAGGGATCCAGGAGAAAGAAGCCCGCGAGGCCATGGCCAAGCCGAACTTTTTCGGTGCGATGATGGTCGCGATGCGCCAGGCCGACGGCCTGGTCTCGGGCACGAGCGAAGTGTCCGGAGGGGTGCTCCGGCCGCTGTTCCAGATCATCAAGGTCGCGCCCAAGACCACGACCGCATCTTCCTGCATGGTCATGGAGGTCGAAGACACCCGGTTCGGCGAGAAGGGCGTTCTGTTCATGGGCGATTGCGGTGTCATCCCCGATCCCGACGTCGACCAATTGGCCGACATCGCGGTCTCGACCGCGCGGCTCGCCCGGCAGATCCTCGGCGTGAAACCGCGCGTCGCCTTCCTCAGCTACTCGACCAAGGGCAGCGCCGCGCATCCCGGGGTCATGAAGGTCCGCGCCGCCACCGCGCTCGCGCAGCAGAAGGCCGCCGAGTCGATGTTCGAGGCGGATTTCGACGGCGAACTCCAGGTCGACGCCGCGCTGGTCCCCGAGATCGCCGGTCGCAAGCTTCCCGACAGCAAGGTCGCCGGGAAGGCGAACGTGCTCATCTTCCCCGACCTCAACTCCGGCAACATCGCCAGCAAGCTCATCCAGCACATCGCCCGGGCCAACGCCTACGGCCAGATCCTGCTCGGACTGGACCGCCCCGCCGCCGATCTTTCGCGCGGCAGCAACGCCCACGACATCCTCGGCGTCGCCTCCATCGTCGGCCTCCAGAGCATCGAGTACCAGAAGCTCTATCCAGGCTCCGGCGAATCGCTCCCGGGCGACCTGTAGCCCCCGAACCGAAGAGCCCGCGGATCCAACCTTCGCCATCCACCTCCGACCTGTTCCCCGGACATGCTCCTCAATTCCAGCACGCCCCGCGTCTTCATCGCCGCGACGCGGCAGAACGACGGCAAGACGACCAACTCGCTCGGGCTGCTCGCCGCGCTCCAACGCCGCTTCGGGCGCGTCGGCTACATCAAGCCCGTGGGCCAGCGCTTCGTCGAGATCGACGCCGAGAAGATCGACGAGGATTCGGTGTTGATGGACCGCGTCTTCAAGCTCAACTGCCCGCTGGTGGACATGAGCCCGATCGCGGTCGAGCCCGATTTCACCCGGCGCTATCTCCAGTCCGCCAACCTCGATGGGTTGATCAAGCGGATCCACAAGGCCTTCGACCGAGTCGCTTGGGAGAAGGAGTTCGTGCTCTGCGAAGGCACCGGCCACGCCGGCGTCGGCAGCGTGTTCGACCTGAGCAACGCCACCGTGGCCCGCGTGCTCGACGCCAAGGTCGTCATCGTCACCCGCGGCGGCATCGGCCTGCCCATCGACGAGGTCGCGCTCAACACCGCGCTCTTCCAGAAAGAGGGCGTCGAGGTCATCGGCGTGATCCTCAACAAGGTCCTGCCCGAGAAGCTCGACTACATCACCGAGTTCGCCGAGAAGGGCCTCAAGCGCAAAGGCCTCAAGCTGCTCGGCGTCGTGCCGCACCAGCCCATCCTCTCGCGCCCCACGCTCAACCTGATCCGCGAGGAGCTCGCCGCCGACGTCCTCAACACCACGACGCAGATCCACAACATCGTCGACCGGATCGTCATCGGCGCCATGGGCGCTCCCCGCGCCGCCAAGCTCCTGAAGGCCGGCGTGCTGCTCATCACCCCGGCCGACCGCGACGACATCCTCAAGGCCGCCGCCGAGTACCTGGCCCAAGGCGGCCACCTCGCCGGCATCGTGCTCTCGGACGGCATCGCCCCGGGCACCGGCACGCTCAAGCTCGCGAAGTCTCTCGCCTGCCCGGTCCTGCTTTCCAGCGACGACAGCTACCAGGTGGCCAGCAAGGTCCATGACCTGATCGTCAAGATCCGGCCCGACGACACCGAGAAGATCCGCCTTGTGCAGTCGCTCATCGCGAAGCACGTGAAGCTCGACAAGATCCTCGAAGCTCTCTGAGCGCCCCCGCGTTGAGGCCGATGTGAAGCTCGGCTCGCGCGGGAATTCCGCCTTGCCGCATCGGGGTCCTAGGGTAGCGTCGTCACGCGTCCGCCACGCGACCATTGCCCGAACGTCGCAGCGGTCACGCCGGCACGACCGCTACCGCATCGGCATGAGCGCAACTATCGCTGTCCAGGCTTCGTCGAACTCACCAGGAGTACAGGATGATCTGAACCGGGAATCGCTTCCCCGGTCGCAACGCGATCCCGGACGGAAGGTCGCGTGGACGAACGCGGTCTGCTTCTCCGTCCTCGCCGTCGGGATCCTCCTGCGCCAAGATGCCCAGCAGTTCATCTTCAAGCCCGCTCCGGCCGAACCACCGCCGGTGGTGATCCAGGAGTTCATCCCGGAGCAGAAGGTGGAGACCGTCGAGCAGGTCCCGGAGGAGCAACCCACCGAACAGCCGGTCGAAGCACCGGTCGTCCCGACCTTGGTCGCGCCGGCGAGCGCCAAGGTCAATTTCGTGGTCGAGGTCAGCGGTCCGACCGTCACGCGCGCCGACATCAGCAAGATCGGCCCCCCTCCGCGCGAGACGCGCCGGACGGCTCCGGCCAAGACCGGGCCGACCATCTTCCGCGGTGAGACGGGCACGGACGGCGGATTCTATCCGAAGCCGACCTATCCTCGCGATGCCCTGCAGCGCAGAGAATCCGGCGAAGTCCAAGCTTACGTGGAGGTGGCCGAAGACGGTTCGCCCGCCAAGGTCGAGATCCGCGTCAGCTCGGGTTCCCGGACGCTCGACCGCGCGTTGCTCAACCAGATCCGCAACCTGTGGCGTTGGCCGGCATCACCCGGCAATCCCAACCGCCAATATCTCGTGCCGTTCGAGTTCAAGATCAATTGACCCGAGCCGCCCCGACCTCGCTTTTCCAGAGCCGATCCAGCCAAATCCGACCCAACCAAACCTAGTTCCCCTATGCTGTTCGCCAACGCCGCAATCAAGATCTTCGAGAAAGGTGGCCCGATCATGTACCCGATCCTCGTGGTCGCCCTCGTGGCGATAGCGGTGGTGACGGAGCGCTTGTTCTGGTGGATCCGCGAATCCTACAAACGCGATGCCGAAGGTCTGGAAAAGGTGTTGGTCGCCATGGAGAAGAGCGATTTCAACGCGGCCTTGGACTCGTCCAAAGGGTCGGAGGACCCTGTGGTGCGGATGATCTTCCGCGGGCTGAGCCACGTGCACGGGTCGTTGACCGGTGCGCTCAAGGTCGCTGCCGGCGCCGAGATCAAGCGCGCCGGGAGATTCCTCATGCTGATCGACACCTGCATCACCGTGGCGCCGTTGCTCGGTCTGCTCGGCACGGTCACGGGCATCATGCGCACGTTCGACTCGATCGGCGGCGGCAACGAGCTGGCCGTCGACGCCGTCACGGGCGGCATCGGCGAGGCGCTCATCGCCACCGCGGCCGGCCTTTTCATCGCCATCTTCTGCCTGCTGCCGTTCAACTATTTCAACGAGCGCTTGGCCAAGCTCACGTTCGAGCTCGAGACGGCGGCGACCAACGTCGAGGTCATGGTCACCCGAGCCAAGCAGGAAGGCTTCGACACCATGACGTTCCGCCGGCGTTCCGCATCCGAGAAGGCCTGACGCCATGCGATTGCTCTCGTCACCGGTGCCGCAGCGCAAGGCCCGCATCGAGATCATCCCGTTGATCGACGTGATGTTCTTCCTGCTCGCGGCCTTCATGTTGGTCAGCCTCTCCATGCAGAAGATGCAGACCAAGAAGATGGAGCTGGCGACCGCCGTTTCCTCCGGTGAGGACTTCAAGGCCGACATCTTCAACATCGGCGTGGACACGGCGGGCGCGATCAGCGTCGGGAAGACCAATGTCACGCTCGAGAAGCTCGACGCGATGCTCGCCGCCGCGCTGAAGCGCAACACCAACTCCCCGGTCTTCGTGACCGCCGACAAGGAAGCCTTGCACGGTTCGGTCAACAAGGTGCTTGCGCGGGTCCGTTCGGCGGGTGTGCAGCGGGTCGCGTTCGCGGTGGCGGCGGCCAAGAAAAAACCCTGACCCATCGATCTTATGGCTGGCGGCGGTTCCTCCCATCATCTTGGCGGCCGGAAGAAGGCGCGCATCGAGATCATCCCGTTGATCGACGTGATGTTCTTCCTGCTCGCGGCCTTCATGCTGGTCAGCCTTTCCATGCAGAAATTGCGGGTCCTGAAGATGGACCTGCCCACCGCGAAAGCGCAGCGCTCCGACAAGAAGCCCGACGTCTTCAACATCGATATCGCGCGCAATGGCGACCTGTCGGTGGATTCCAAGCGGCTCTCCTTGGTCGACATGGAGAAGGCCCTCAAGGAACGCTTCGTCGCCAACACCAACCTGTCGGTCTACATCAAGGCCGACCAACGGTCCACGCACGGCGTGGTGATGAACATCCTCGATACCGTGAAGGCAGGCGGCATCTCTTCGGTTTCGTTTGCCATCGATCCCCCCAAGGAATGACGGTCCTCGGATGCATCCTCCCGGCATCCTCCACCGATCGGCTTTGACCATCACCGCATCGGTCTTTTGCTGCGTCTCGCCGATCGTGTACGGAGCGGATTGGCCGCAGTTCTTGGGACCGGCCCGCGATGGGACCACCGTCGACACGGTCCGGGTTCCGTTCGCCGACCAAGGCCCCTCCCGCCTCTGGAACAAAAGGATCGGCCAAGGATTTGCCGGCCCGGTGATCGCCGACGGAAAGGTCGTGCTCTTCCACCGCGTGGGCGACGAGGAGGTCGTCGAGGCTCTCGACCGCGAGACTGGCAAGCCCCTTTGGCGTCAAGCGTACCCGACGGCATATTCGGATGATTTCGGCTTCGACGAAGGTCCGCGAGGCACACCCTGCGTTCGTGGTGGTCGGGTCGTGACCTTTGGTGCCGATGGCCGGCTCACCTGCCTCTCGCTCGCCGATGGCAAGCCGCTTTGGCAGGTCGACACCAAAGCACAGTTCCGGGCCGACAAAGGGTTTTTCGGACCGGCTTGCTCTCCGTTGATCGAGGGGGCGCTCGTGCTGCTCAATCTCGGTGGAAAGGATGGCGCGGGCGTCGCAGCATTCGCCATAGACACCGGCAAGCTCGCGTGGAAACACACCGACCATGAGGCCGGCTATGCGTCGCCGGTGACGGCCGGAGAGCCGACCCGACGCCTAGCGCTCTTTTTCACGAGGTCCGGCTTGGTCGGCGTCGAACCGAACAGCGGGAAACTGCGGTTCGAGTTCCCTTGGCGCGCCCGGATGCACGCCTCGGTGAACGCTGCCAGCCCGGTCGTCGACGGCGACCAGATCCTCCTCACTTCAAGCTACGGCGCAGGCGCCGTGCTGTTGCGAATGAAACCGGGCGGCGGTGGTGTCGATAAAGTCTGGTCGGGCGACGACTCCCTATCGGCCCACTATGCCACGCCGGTGAAACACGGTGCTTTTCTCTACGGTTTCCACGGACGCCAAGAATCAGGCACCCGGTTGCGCTGCATCGAGTGGAGCAGCGGGAAGGTCCGATGGGAAATGGAGATGAAGGCCGGCACCATCGCCGCCGCCGGTGACAAGCTGGTCGTGTTGACCGAAACCGGCGAATTGACCATCGCCTCCGCGACGCCGGACGCTTTCCACCCACTTGCCCGCGCCCAGGTTCTCGGTAGCGGAACCCGAGCACCGTTCGCGCTTTCCGATGGAGTCTTCGTGGCCAGGGACAAGGCCCAGATCGTGGCGTTCGACCTTCGACCGTGAAGGCCGGGCTTGCGGGCCGCAGCCACTCAGACAACTCATCTTGGAACCGGTTTGGGACGAGCCTATCGGATACGTCCCCGCATTGATCGGAATGTCCATCTCGACCGTGATTGACCGCTGCTCCCGCATCCGTGCTTCTTCGGCTCCCAACCTGAGAGGAGGTCGGTCTAAGAGAAACCAAAGGACGGATGGCAATCATCCTTCCATCAACGGCGAGGAGAGGTCGAAACGGAAAAGGGCCGGTCCTTTATGGGGACCGGCCCTTTAGAAAAGAAGGCGGCTACCTACTCTCGCGCAAGCTATACATGCACTACCATCGGCAACGTTGCGTTTGACGGTCGAGTTCGGGATGGGATCGAGTCGGACCGCAACTTTATAGCC
>CANGMH010000178.1 GCA_947454005.1 Verrucomicrobiota bacterium | reverse complement strand
GTATGCGCAAGCTCCCCATCGCACTCCTCACTTTCGCCGCCCTGACGACCGCCGCGACGGGCGAAGATTGGCCCCGCTACCGCGGCGCGAACTTCGACGGGATCTCCACCGAGAAGAACTGGCTCGGCGCATGGCCCGGCGGCACACCGAAGCAGCTTTGGAAGAAGAACGTCGGCACCGGATTCGCCTCGCTCACCGTCGCCGGCGGACGCGTCTTCACCGTCGGCAACAACGGCAAGCAGGACACCGTCCAATGCGTCGACGCCGTGACCGGCGCCGAGGTCTGGAAGCACAGCTACGCCCAGGACCTCGACCCGAAATATTACGAAGGCGGCCCCAGCGCGACGCCGACCGTCGACGGCGACCGCGTCTTCACGCTCAGCAAACAAGGCGACGTCCTCTGCCTGGACGCCCAGACCGGCGCCTTGGTCTGGACGAAGAACGTCCACAAGGAGTTCGGTGCCGAGCTGCCCGATTGGGGCTTCGCCGGATCGCCGCACATCGAAGGCGACCTGGTCGTGCTGAACGCCGGCACGTCCGGCATCGCGCTCAAGAAAGCGGACGGCGCGAAGGCATGGGCGTCCGGCAAGGACGCAGCCGGCTACGGGACGCCGGTGCCGTTCAAGGACGGCAACACCCGGGCGCTCGCCATCTTCGGCGCGAAACAGGTCTTCGCGGTGGAACCCAGGACCGGGAAGGTGCTCTGGGAACATCCGTGGAAGACCAGCTACGACGTGAATTCCGCCGATCCCGTCGTGAGCGGCGACATCATGTTCCTCTCGTCCGGCTACGGCACCGGCGGCGCCGCGGTCCGTTTCGACGGCGGCAAGACGCAACAGGTCTGGTTCAACAAAGAGATCCGCGCCCATTTTGCCAGCCCGGTCGTCATCGGCGGCCACGTGTACGGCATCGACGGCCAAGGCGGCGACAAGGACTCGAAGCTCAAATGCCTCGACCTGAAGACCGGCAAGTTGGTGTGGGCTTCGCCCAATGCCTCCGCCGGTTCGCTCGCGGCGGCGGACGGCAAGTTGATCTGGCTCACCGGCAACGGCGAACTCGTCGTCGTCGAGGCCAAGCCCGACGGCTACAAGGAGATCGCCCGTGCCCAGGTCGGCGGCGGCAAGTTCTGGACGGCGCCGGTCCTGTCGAACGGCAAGGTCTACGTGCGCAACGCGAAGGGCGACGTCATCTGCGTGGACGTGAAGAGCGGCGGTCCTGTCGGGTGACCTATGGCGATGGCGGAGCTTGTGCGCGCCCGCGGTAACGGTTAACCCGGTCCCGCCGGTACAGGCACAACCCCGTCCCCATCCATGAAATCGTCCACCAAACTGTCCGCCTCGCTCATCGCCATCCTCGCCCTCGGGCTGCTCGCCACGGGCTGCATGGAGAAGACCACCGAAGATAAGCTGGCCGACGACCTCAAGAAATCCGCCGAGAAGGCCGGTGAAGCCGCGAAAGACGCGGGCAACGCCGTCAAGGACGCGGTCAAGAAGTAGGCCGTCCGCAGAAAAAGGAACCGCGCGACCTCCCACGGGGTCGCGCGGTTTTCGTCTGCTGGTCCGGCCGATGCCTCAAGCCGCGGCGCGCGGCGAGGACGGCAACGGCAGCTTGTGTTGCCGCTGGTGCGCGGCGGCGACGAATCCGCGGAACAGCGGATGCGGGCGGTTCGGTTTGCTCAGGAACTCGGGGTGGAACTGGGAAGCGATGAAGAACGGATGGGCCGGGATCTCGATCACCTCGACGAGCTGGTTGTCCGGCGTCGTGCCGCTGATCACGAACCCGGCCGCCTCGAACTGCTCGCGATAGGCGTTGTTGAACTCGTAGCGATGGCGATGGCGCTCGCTGACGGTGAAGGCGCCGTAGAGCTTCTGGGCCAGGGTGCCCATGACCAGCTGGCACTCCTGCGCTCCGAGACGCATCGATCCGCCTTTGCGCTTCACGTGGCGCTGGGTCTCCTGGAGATGGATCACCGGGTGCGGCGTCGCGGCATCGAATTCCGTCGAATGGGCGCCGGCGAGGCCGAGGACGTTCCGGGCGAACTCGATGGTCGCGATCTGCATCCCGAGGCAGAGGCCGAGGTACGGGATCTTGTTCTCACGGGCGTACCGGGCGGCCTTGATCTTGCCCTCGACGCCGCGTTCGCCGAATCCGCCGGGCACGACGATCCCGCCCAGCTCTTTCAAGAGCTTCGCGACATCACCGGTCTCGAGCTCCTCCGATTCGATCTGCTCGATCTCCACGCCGCAGTCGTTGGCGATGCCGCCATGCTTCAACGCCTCGTAGACCGATTTGTAGGCGTCCTGCAGCTCGATGTACTTCCCGACGACGCCGATTCGGACACGGTGCTGGGGCGCGACGAGGCGGCGGATGATGTCCTGCCAATGGCCCATCGCCGCCGGCGGGACATCGAGCTGGAGCTGGCGGCAGACGAGGTCGTCGGTGCGCTCGCGCTGGAGCATGAGCGGCACCTCGTAGATGGAATGCTCGACGTCCTTCTCCTCGATCACCGCCTCGAAAGGCACGTTGCAGAACAGGCTGAGCTTCTGGCGGATGTCCTTGTTGAGCGGATGCTCGCATCGGCAGACGAGGATGTGCGGCGCGATGCCGATCTCCCGGAGCTTCGCCACGCCCTGCTGGCTCGGCTTGGTCTTCATCTCACCGGCCGCCTTGATGAACGGCACGTAGGTGACGTGCAGGAAGCAGACGTTGTGGGGCCCGACGTCGAGCGCGAACTCGCGGATGGCCTCCAGGAACGGCAGACCCTCGATGTCGCCGACCGTGCCGCCGATCTCGGTGATGATGACGTCGGCCTTGGTGTCGTCGGCCAGCAGCGTGATCCGGCGCTGGATCTCGTCGGTCACATGGGGGATCACCTGGACGGTCTTGCCGAGGTAGACGCCTTCCCGTTCGTTGTCCAGGACCTGCTGGTAGACCTGGCCGCTGGTCGTGGCGTTCTTGCGGCTCAGCTTGGTGCTGGTGAAGCGCTCGTAGTGGCCGAGGTCGAGGTCGGTCTCCGCGCCGTCGTCGAGCACGTAGACCTCGCCGTGCTGGTACGGGCTCATCGTGCCCGGGTCGACGTTCAGGTAAGGATCGAACTTCTGCAGCGTGACCTTGAGACCCCGGTTCTCCAACAAAGTGCCGAGCGACGCCGCGGTGAGCCCCTTGCCGAGGGAGCTCACGACGCCGCCCGTGACGAAAATATACTTCATGGGCTTGCAGATTCCCTTGGCCGCCCGCCGGGTGCCAACCAAAAAGTGCCCTCGCCCGGATCTGCTTCCGGGCGCGCGGCGACGTCCGGCCTCCCGGGCCTCCGGCTACTTGGACAGGAATCCGCGCGGCTTGTCGGCGGAAGGCGCGGGGAAAGGCAACGTGTCCGGGGTCACGCGGACATCCGTCGTCAGCTTCAACGGCACGGGCGCGCCGATATCGAAGGTGAGCTCGGCGAAGTAGGCGGACCAGCCTTTCGCCGGCGCGGGCACCTTGGCCACGTAGTTCCCCGAGGCGTCCCGGTCCATCGGCACGGAATGATAGATCGGCCCGGCGACCTCCAGCCGGAAATCGCGCACCGCGTCGTTGTGCGCCTGCCACAGAAGCACCTGCTTGGGCCGGGTCCGGGTGGTGACGGAGAGCGTGCCGTCGGCGCCGTGCTGCCAGGTGAACTGCGGCAGCGGCACCTTGTTGAGCGTCGCATGGTGCCACGCCATCAAGGTCTCGTAGGCATCCGTGCCGCGGAGCGAATGGTCGCCGTTCGGCACGTAGCGGAGATATTTCACGCCGGGCAGCTGACCGAAGTAGAACTGCGAGGAATCGGGGAGGAAGAACTGGTCGCCGGTCGCGTTCATGACGAGCTTGGGCAACGCGAGCCGGTCACGGTAGCTGAAAGGGTCCTCGATCGCGTAGAGCGCCTTGGATTCCGGCGTGCCGAGCCAATCCATGATGTGGTGCTGGGTGTAGTTGCCGACCGCCGGCGCGAAGAAGCCGTAGGCCTGAAAATGGTGCCTCATCGATTCCTCGGTGTTCAGCACGTCGATCACCAACGGCGCGATGGCCACCACGCGGTCGTCGACGATGGCGGTCGTCCAGGTGGTCCAACCGCGCTTCGATCCGCCGGCGACGACAAAGGTGTCGACCTTGGCCTTGCCGCCCGCCTCGCTGGCGAGGAACTCGGTCACGGCGTCCATCGCGCGGACGGCGGATTTGGTCATCGGCAGACGGGCCGGCCATTTCTCATCGCCGGTCCGGAGGAACTTGTCCCATGTGTAGGCGATGAGGTCGTCCTCGGTGCGCTCGACCCCGTCGTTCCCGAAGATGAGCGGCTGGTTCGGCACCATCTTGAGCTCGACCACGACGGATTTCGTCGCCTTGGCGATCTCGATCAGCTCCTTGGTGGGGGTGGGCGGCTTGTTCCCGCGGTTGGCGCCGCCGGAGATGAAGAGCAGCGCGGTCGAGTGGGCAAGGTTGTCGGGTTTGACGACGAGCAGCCAATGCTTCCACTCGGTCCGGTTCACCTCGTTGGTGGTGAGCCAGTGCTGCGATGTCAGGTCCAGGGCGTATCCCGTGGCGCTCTCATCGCGGAGGGAGATGGCGAGCTTCCACGCGTAGCTCGGGTCCGGAGCAGCGACGTAGCGGTCGAGCGCGGTGGGATGGTCGGTGGCGCGCGGCTTGGCCGTGGCCGGGAAGACCGCGGCGACCAGGGAGAGGACAACGACAGCGAGCCGGGCGACGGCACGGAATTCGGCGGGGACCATGCGCCGATGCTGCCGTTGTCCCGCGAAAGCGCGCGAGCCAAAAACCGTGACGATGTCGCTCCGAAGCCGCGGTTCCGCCGCGTCGCATCAAGCCCGCGCCAGTAGCGCCTCGACCCGGGCCACATCCGCCGGCACATCGACCCCGACGCTGTCGTGGGCGACCCGCGCGACCGCGATGGGGACACCGTTCTCGAGCGCGCGGAGCTGTTCCAGTTTCTCGGCCGCTTCGAGCGGCGACACCGGGAACGTCACGAGGCGCAGCAGCGTCTCCCTCCGGAATCCATAGATCCCGAGGTGCTTCAGGAAGGGGTACGCCGCGAGTTGCTCGGGAGCCGGCCGGCCCGCGAGATCGCGAAGATACGGCACCGTCCGGCGCGAGAAGTAGAGCGCGCGTCCGTCCATCGCGACCACCGCCTTCACCACGTTGGGGTTGTCGAACTCGGCGAGGTCGTGGATCGGCGTCGCCGCGGTGGACATCTCGCACTTCAAAAGGAGCGAGGCGACGGCATCGATCACCGCCGGATCCATCAGCGGTTCGTCGCCCTGGATGTTCACGTACCCGTCGGCGACGATCCGGCCGGCGACCTCGGCGATGCGGTCCGTCCCGCTCGGATGGTCGTCCCGGGTCATCTCGACCCGGCAGAACCTGGACGCGGCTTCGGCGATCCGCGCGTCGTCCGTCGCCACGACGACATCCGACAGCGACCTCGCCGACCGGCACCGCTCCACGACGCGCTGCACGAGCGGCTTGCCGGCGATCAGGTGCAGCGGCTTGCCGGGGAACCGGGTGGAGGCGAAACGGGCGGGGATGACGCCGATGATCTGCATGCGCCGGATTGAAACCGAAACCGCCGCCGAGGTGAAGCGTCCCGCGCCGCCCGCGGTCCTTCAACGGGCCTGGCGCACGCGGACCGTGTAGCCCTTGGCCTGCGTGTTCATCGCCGCCGCGCGGAAGGTCTCCATGCCGTTCTCGGTCAGGATGACGTCCTGCCACGGCGTCTCGTCGCCGGTGGCGATGCCCTGGGCGTCCTTGAACACGCACTGGACCTGGACCTGGATCCGGCGGCCCTCGCGGTTCCGGAGCACGGCCGCGACCTCGAGGCGACCATCCTCCAGGACCTTCTCCTGGAGCGCGGCCGCGGTGACGGAACGCTGGGCGCCGCTGTCCATGAGGACGAACTTGGCACCCGTCTCGAGGTTGTGCTTGTCGGAATTGACCGGCGCGTAGGCGCCTCCGCCCGCGCATCCGGCGACGAGGACGACGGACACGAGAAGGGCACCGATGGATGAGGTTTTCATGGGGAAAGGATCAATTGCGGTCGCTGACGAAGAGAACGGTGTCGCGGCCGGCGACGACATCGAACGCGACCTGCCGGGTGACGACCGTCTGGCCGGTCGGGTTCCGGAAGGCGACCGTGGCGTCGTGGCGGCCCGGCGGCAGCCGGAGCGTCGCGAACCCGAGCAGGTTCGGCAGGTTGTCCCATGCCCGGACATCGGCAGCCGGCGTCGTCGCCGCCGAGAAGATCTTGCTCACGACACCGGCGGCGAGCAGCCCGAGGCCCACCTCGTCGGCCGCGCTGTTGCGGCCCTGCTGGGACGCGAGGATCGCTCCGGAGAGGAGGGCCGCGTTGCCGAAGTTGTCGGTCGCGCCCTTGAACACGGCCTTGTTCGCGAGCACGTAGTCCATCTGCCGCCCTCCCCGGGTCGTCGCCTGGAAGGTCAGGTCGTCGTAGGCCGGCGCGACCGCGACCGCTCCGGATCCCGCGACGCGGATCTCGGCGCTCACGGCATCCGCTCCACCCGGACGGAAATGCAGCTGCTCGGAATATTCGCCCGCGGCGAACTTGCCCGGACCGCGGCCGGTCTCGACGAAGACAAGCACGTTGGCCTGCTTGTCGTAGGCCGGCGGACGATTGATGTGCGCCACGGCCTGCGCCCGCTTCAAGGCGTCCGATCCGTCGCCGTTGAGCTTCGCCGTCGCGTAGCCGTCGAGATAATCGAGCAACACCCAATCGCTCTCGTACTTCCCCTGCTCCGGATCGGCGTCCTGGAGCGCCGCGCTCCGGAAACAGGCGCGGGCGTTGTCCGGTTCACCGTCCATCCAGTAGAGGACGCCCCGATAGAAGTACGCCATCGCCCGCTCGTACGGCTCGCCGCGGAAATTCTTCGTCGATTCCTCGCGGAAGTAGTTGCGCGAGCCCCGGGCCGTCTTGTCGCCCGCGGTGATGCCGCCCAAGGTGAGCAAGGCGTCGTCGAGCAGGGGTTTCGCCGCGGCGGTGTCGCCACGCCGCATGGCGGAAGCAGCGTCGCGGTACTCGGTCAACACGCGGTCGCGTCGGGTCCGTTCCTCGGGGCTGAGCGAGGCGCAGCCCACCAAGGCCGCCAGCGCCAGGACCGCTCCAAAGCATTTTCCGGGTCTCATCAGATGACAGGACCGGGCCTTCTCAGCGGTACGCCGCGTCCTCGGTGCCCTGCTTCTTGATCTCCGCCGAGTCCTCCCAGATGATGTCGCTGGTTCGCGGATCGATGAGCTGGAAGGTGTAGAGGATGTAATCGCTGGTACCGGCCCGGGCCTTGGTGGTCATGCCCGAGAGCTTGCCGGTCAGGAAGAAATCGGCGCCCTTGAACTCCTGGACGACCGGGTCGCTCGACGAGGTCAGCTGCCCGGCCCGCTTCATCTCGCGCTCCTTCTCCAAAGCGTCCATGCGGTCGCGAGCGAGGAAGCGGACCTTGCCTTGGGCCTTCGAGTTCAGCTGGGCGCGGATCCGGTCCAAGAAGATGTCCTTGTTGAAAGCGAACCGGGTCTGGTTCTCGACCGGTAGCAGGACCACGCGGGGAAGGCCCTGCGCCTTCTGGATCTCCGGGGTCGCCAAGATGCTGCGCGCCATCTTGTCGGTCACGGCCACGAGGTCCTGGGACTCGACGCCGGTGCCCGCCACGAAGCCCTGCTCGTCTGCGTTGAGCCGGGTCACCGGGACGCCGGAAGGGTTCTGCACACCGGATGCACAGCCGGCGACGAGCGCAGCGGCAGCGGTGGCGGCGGTGATGGCCAAGGAACGGAGAACGGTTCGGTTCATAAGTGCGGTGGGAAAGAAGCGGAGGAATGGTGTCGGGTCAACGCCTGAACGGTTCCAAGGAGCAAGACCTCCGGCGGAGGCCGCAGAGGCAGAAAGCCTCGGGTGCAACGGCCGCCGCCAAGCCCATCCCTAGGTTGGTAGCGCGGATGCGCATTTTCCTAGTATTTCCTAGGCAACTTGAATCCACTCGAACGAAATCCGGACCGGCACCTAGTCCCGATGCGGCATCGCGTCGACCGACCTCGACCGTCGAAAAAATGTGAATTTTCGGCCTTTTCCATCGGATCGATGCTTGGATCCGGCCGTCGAGAACCGGGCTCCTCCCTAGCCCGGCCCCATGTCGCCCCACTGGCGGGTAGGAAGCCGCATAGGGAAGCGGAAGCCTCCGGGATGCGGTCCGGGAAGTCCGTTCAACGGTCTTAGCTCGTCCAGTCATGGTCGTGGTATCTTCTTCGCTATGCATATCGGTCTGATGAGCTATCATGAGGATTTCGCGCCGCGTCCGCGCCACCCGCGAACGCCGCACCGGCCGTCGGAACGGCGACTCACCGGCATGCTGGAACCGATGAACATATCCCGTTTTTCGCGATTTTCGATGATCAGCCGCCAAGATCCCGGACGGAGGTTCCGACGTGGAACACCTTTGTAAATTCATGGGCATCCAAAATGAGCAGAGCCCGGCCGGCGGGTAATGATGTCACAAATAATCCTTGTGTTTGATATCTCCGTCCCCTAAGGATATCCCCCGAATGAAACGCGATCCGTTGAAAGAATTCGTCTCCCTTCGTACCTCCTTAATCAAGCGGAAGGAGATCCTCGAGTCCGAGCTGGCCCAGATCAACCAAGCATTGGCGATCGAGCCCGTGGTGATCATCCGCCCGAAGACCGCGGCCCCGGCCGCGGCACCCGCTGCGTCGACCCCGGCGAAGCGCAAGCGTGCGAAGAACGAGATGTCGCTCAAGGAAGCGGTGTTGGCGGCCACGAAGGCCAAGCCCCTCACCAAGCCGGAGATCCTCGCG
>CANGMH010000177.1 GCA_947454005.1 Verrucomicrobiota bacterium | reverse complement strand
GCAGCTCGCCGGCCAGGTACTTCTCGTAGGCGATGTTGAACAGCTCGTCCTTGTTCACGAACAGCAGGAAGGTCGGCGGGCTCTGACGCACCTGGGTCGCGTAGTAGAACTTCAGATGGTGCCCCTTGTCGCTCACCGGCTGCTTGCGGACGATCGCGTCCTGCAGGGTCCGGTTGAGGATGGCGGTCGGCACCTTCTGGCGGCCTTGGGCGCCGACGTAGCGGACGGCTTCGAGCAGGCGGTCGAGCTGGAAGCCGTCCTTCGCCGAGGTGAAGATCACCGGCGCGTAGTCCAGGAAGAAGAGCTTCTCCTGCACCCAAGCGCCGAACTCCACGAGCATCGTGGGCCGCTTCGCGCGGTCGTCGCGGTCGCGGGTCCGGTCGCGGCGCTCGGCGATCTCCTTCTCGCGCCGTTCGCGGACGTCGGCGGCGACGAGGTCCCATTTGTTGACGACCACGATGCAGGCGCGCCGGTTCTCGGTGATGATCGCGGCGACCTTCTTGTCCTGTTCCAGGATGCCCGATTCGGCGTCCAGCACGAGGACGGCGATGTCGCAGCGGGCGATGGCCTCCTTGGTGCGCTCGACGCTGAAGAGCTCCACGGTGTCGTCGATGCGACGGGCCTTCCGGACACCGGCGGTGTCGATGAGGACGTACTTCTGCCGCACGCCCTCGGTGTCCACCTCGAACGGCACGTCGACCGCGTCGCGGGTCGTGCCGGGGATCGGGCTGACGATGACGCGCTCGGATCCGGTGATCTTGTTGATGAGCGAGGACTTCCCGACGTTGGGCCGGCCGACGATGGCGATCTTCACCGGTGCGGCGGCTTCCTCGGCCTCGCGGGCCAGGGCCTTCTCCTTGTCGGTGGGTTTCTTGACGAACTTCCCGTAGGTCTCCTCCGGCTCGGCGGGCGGCGCGACCGGCTCGGCCTTCGGAAGATACCGGAACGCCGCATCGATCAGGTTGTCGAGGCCTTCGCCGTGGATCGCCGAGACCGGCAGCAGCTTCTCGAACCCCAGCGCGGAGAACTCGGTGAGACCGCCCTCGGCCCGGTAGGTGTCGACCTTGTTGACGGCGACGATGACCGGTTTTCCGGCAGCATGGAGGCGTTTCGCGACCTCGGCGTCGAGCGGCACGATGCCTTCCTGGACGTTGACCACGAAGATGATGACGTGGGCGGACTCGATCGCCATCTGCACCTGGTCGAAGGCGGCGCTGACGATGACGTCCTCGGACTTCTCGCCGCGCAGCAGGCCGATGCCGCCGGTGTCCACGAGGGTGAACGGCCGGCCGTGCCATTCGGCCTCCGCGGTCACGCGGTCGCGCGTCACGCCCGGCATGTCGTGCACGATGGCGATGCGTTTGCGGACGATGCGGTTGAACAGCGCCGACTTGCCGACGTTCGGCCGTCCGACGATGGCGATGAGTCCAGTCATGGCGGGGATGATGCTCGACCGGCGCACCCCGGCCAAAGAAAAACGCCGACGTCCATCGGGACCCACCGGCGGACCCCGGCACCGAGCGCCCTGTCGGACCACCGCTCAGCGGGCCGAGTTCCGGAGCCGGACCGCCTCGGCGACGCCCTTCTTGGCGGGATGGCGCACGGCATGGCGGATGAGCCACCGGCGTTCCGGGGTCGCGCCTTCCAGCCAACGCCCGCAGATCTGGAAGACCAGTGCCGGATGGTCCTTGGCGATGTCGCCGAGATGGTTCGCCACGCTGCGTCGGACGTAGAGATCGGGGTCGTCCTTGAGCGCCTCAAGGATCGGCAAGGTCGGCCGCGGGTCGGCGACGAAGGCCGATATGCGCATCGCCCACGGCAGCCTCGGCCGGGTGCCCTCCGAGCAGAGCCGGCGCACATGAGGGTCGGGATCCCGGGTCCAATCCATCAACCGCGCCAGCGTGCGTTCCGGCCAGCGCACCAAGAACGGCCGCATCGAGAACTCCGCGCTGAACCTCCGGGTCAGCTCCCGCTGAGCAGTCATCGAGACCTCGAACGGATCGGCGCCGCCGTTGTTCGCGGCCTCCAGTCCGTAGGTCGCGACGAAGCGGACGTGCGGCAGGTAGAAGAACACGCCCAACCCGATCTCCGACGTCTGATCGAGCGGCGGGGTCAGCGAGCGGAGCAACACGTCGACCGCCTCGGCATAACCGGCCGGCAGGTGCCGGCGCATCGCCTCCGCCAGATGCTGTCCGCGGTCAAGGATCCCGAGCGGACCGAGGCCTTCCGATGCGGAACGCTCGAACGCGGCACCGTCGAAGTCCGGATGGGCGAGCGAGAGGTTGTGCGCCAAGCAGGCGACGGCCTCGCGGTCGAGCAGGTCCTTGAGCGTGCTGCCTTTCTGGATGGACCGTGGCGCGACCGGGAGACGGAGCCCAGGGATCGCGGTCGGAGCGGCCGCCTTCACGATGACTTCTTGGAGATCAGCGCCTCGGTGGCGCGGGCGATGCCGAGGGCCATCGCGTCGTCGTTGTACCGGGCATGGACGGCCGTCCGGCCCGCATCGCCCAGCGACCGCAACCGCGCCGGATCCAGCAGCAGCGGCTCCCACGCGTCGGCGAGCGCGACCGTCGTGTCCGGCCCGCTGATGACGCCGCCGCCGGTCGCGGCGAGCAGCTCGGGGTACGTGATGGCGTCCGGCTGGACCAGCGGCGTGCCGGCGGCGAGCGATTCGATGACGTAGAGGCCGAACGATTCGCTGGTCCGCGCCGGCACGGAGAGGAGGTCGCAGCCCGCGTAGAACGCGATCTTGTCCTCGCGCGACACATTGGGATGGAACGTCGCTTCGCCCGCGAGACCGGCCGCCGCGAGCTTGTCCTTCTGCCTCGCGACGAAGGCTTCATCGCCGGGACCGCAACCGCCGCCGATCCGCAGCTTGACCTGCGGGACGCGTCCGCGGCGGCGAACCTCGATGAAGGCGTCGACCACGGTGTCGAGGCCCTTCTCCGGGCACATGCGCGCGAAGAAACCGATCACCAGCTCGTCGCCCGGCCGCTTGGCGGCGCGCGGCGGCAAGGTGTCGTAGCCCGCGAGGCTGATGCCGTTCGGCGCGACCTGGATCCGGTCCGGCGCGAGGCCGAGGCGACCGGCCATCCGTCCCGCGAAGTAGCGGCTCGGCGAGATCCAGCCGTCCATGTCGGCGGCCCGCTCCTTCAAGGTGGCCCACGCCTGGGTGCCCCAAGGCTCCGGCAAGGAATCCAGGAACGACTCCTCGCTCTGGAGGAAGCACACGACCTTGCAGCCGAGCGCCGCCTTCAGTTGCCGGGCGAAGCCCGCGAGGAGCGCGTTCGAGAGGAACACCACGTCGGGTCTCGGCAGCTGCTGGAGCCACGCCGCCAACTCGTCGAGATCGCGGGCCTGGTTGCCGAGCTCGCCCTGGAGCATCGACACCGTCAGCTCGCCGACGTCGTCCGGCCGAGTCTTCGCGGTCTTGCCGGCGGCCCATTTGAGCAGCGCGGGCGAATCGAGCAGCTGCCGCAGCCAGCTCGGCGCGCCGCGGTAGAGCGCGGATTTCTGGTCGAGGAAGACGTTGATGCCGCCGAAGAAGGTGGGCGTCCCGGCCGTGGACGACGTCTCGTCCAGCGTCATCGGCAGATACAGCGGCACCATGACGGTGTCGTGGCCTTGTCGACGGAGGGCCGCGACGAGCGCGTTGTCGCGGAAACAGTTCCCGCAATACATGCCGCCGGCGCCGGGGGTGATCTGGACGAGGTTCACGCGACGGCGACGGTAGCGACGTTTCAGCCCGGGACAAGCGACGCCCGCCCCGGTTGCGGCACGCCGTAGGGCAGCATGTCCGGCAACTTCGTGATCCCGGCGAATGCGCCGAACAGCCGCGAGAAATCCTTGTTCACGTCGCCCGAAAGGCAATCGGTGAGGTCGTCCGCGAGCGCCGGATCCTGGTCGGCGACGGTCTTGAAGCTCACCGCGGGATCGTAGAAGGCGTACACGAGCTTCCGCATGTTCTCCATGCCCTCGCGCATCACCTCGCCGTAGGCCGCGAACCGCTCGGAGCGGAAATCACCGGCTTCCAGGGCCTCGTGGACCGCGTCCGCCGCCAGCACCCCGCTCTTCAACGCCAGCATCATCCCGCTGGAGAAGACGGGGTCCAGGAACCCGAACGCATCGCCGGCCAGCACCAGTCCGTCGGCCGCGCAGTACTCGGACCGGAAAGTGTACTCGGCCGTGAGCCAGTAGTCGCCGGTGCAGGTGCCGGTCGCCAGGCGGTCGGCGATCCAAAGGTTGTTGGGCACCTCGCGGTGGAAGATCGTGGCGGGGTCCTTCACTCCTTCGCGCGTCAGATACCTACCGTCTGCCACCACGCCGACGCTCACCATGTCGCCGTGCTGCGGGATGTGCCAGAACCAGCCTTTGTCCGGGATGAAAGCCACCGTGGTCTGGCCTTCGTCGATGCCGGCGTCGCGCTTGGAGCCCTTGTAATAGGTCCAAACGGCGACCTTGTTCAGCTTCGGGTCGCCACGGCGCCAGGCCTTCTTCGTCGCGGCGATGGCGTCGCGCCCGGTGGCGTCGATGGTCATCGGCGCGCGGAACTCGGTGGCTTCCCCCGCCTTGTCGCGGGCGACGACGCCGACGTGCCGGCCGTCCTCTTGGAGCAGTTCGACGACCTCCATCTCCTCGCGGACATCCGCCCCTTTGGAACGGGTGTTGTCCATCATCATCTGGTCGAACTCGCTGCGGAGCACCTGCCAGGACTGGGCGACGGTCTCGCGGTCGTACCGGTTGAAAAAATAGAACGGCTGGCTGGCGCGGCCCGACGGTGCCACGAACTGGACCGAGAACTTCTTGGTGAAGGCCGAGCTCTTGAGCTGCGGGATCATCCCGATCCGCTCCAACGGCGGGTAGGTGAAAGGGATCATCGACTCACCGATGTGGTAGCGCGGGAACTTCTCGCGCTCGAGCACCACGACCCGATGGCCCTGCTCGGCCAGGACCGCGCCGGCCGCGCATCCCGCCGGACCGCCGCCGATGATCACCACGTCGAAGACCTCAACTCGTTTCATACGTAGACGTATTGAATGCCAGATCCGCGAACACGCAACCGTCGAGACGCGGATTTTTTTGGATGCCGCCATCGGGCGGGACGCTCCCAAGGACCGTCCTGCGCGGTGCCCGCCGACCCGTTGATGGCGCGTTCCACCGACACTCCCGCCACTGCCTCCTACGGACGCTTCCGCGGTCCAGGAGACCCCGGATGGGCCGATGGCAGGATCTCGATGATATCCGCGAGCGTCCGCCCGTCGAGGTCGCGCAGCGTGTTCTGCCGGCCGAAGAGCGCCTCGGCGCCCTCCAGATGCAACGCGGCCGTGATGAAATCGTCCGGTCTGAAGCGGAGATAGGCGGTCGGCCGGCTGGTGTAGCGGATCCCGCTGGCGTTGAGGATGCCGCCCAGCGGCAGATGCTCTTCCAGGATCCGCGTGCGCCACGGCTCCGGGAACCGGTCGAGATGGATCTTGATCGCACCGAACTCGACCGCACGGTCCGAGCCGTCCAATTCGAGGACGGATTCCCGCCAATACGCTTCGCCCGCGTGATGACTCGACAGCACGCGCAGATGGATCGCCCCGCCGTGGTGCTGCTCCAGGGTCCGCGTCATATCCCGCTCATGGACCAAGAGCGTCCGGTAAGGCTCCGGCACCGCGTCGCCGGACACGGCCGTGAACGGCAACAGCGCGCGCCCGGCGCGGACGTAGAACTCGTCGAGCGGATGGACCTCGGAACGGGGTTGGACGGGGAGGCTCATGGTTCGGGACGGGGACGGATCATCGGATGGGGTCGAGTCCTTGCCGGTCGGCGTCGCGACGCAGCCCGATCTGGTCGAACGCGATCGGCTTGAACCCGAGCTTCCAGGCCGGCGAATCCTTCGGCAGCTGGAAGCCCGGCAGGACCTGCGCCGGATCGGTCGTCGCGTAGTTGTCGCGCACCTCGAACATCTCCGGCTTCGCGTTCCAGCCGAGGTCGAGCCATTTGCCGACCGCGACGTTCCGCGCCACGACGTTGCCGTCCGGCGGCACGCCCTTGAAAGCGGCCCCGGTCACGGCCGGTCCGCCCGGAGCGCCGTAAAAGGCGTCGAGCGACTTCATCGCCGGATAGCGTGCGCGGTAGAGCGCCGCCGGCACCGCGGCGAGCTGCTTGCGCATGAAGTCGTCCACCATGTCGTGCCACACGGGCGACGTGTCGAGTCCGCGTCCGTCGGCGCGCACGGCCGGGTCGCAGTCGACGAACAGGTTGTTCTCCACGCGATGGTCGCGTCCGCCGCCGATGAACATCGCCCAATGGACCTTGTGGAAGACGTTGCCGATGACCTCGGTGCCGCTCACGCAATCATCCATGTATACGCCCATCGAGCCCATGCCCACGCCGCCGGTCTCATGGATGAAGTTGCCCACGATCCGGTTCCCGCGGACCGAGTAGTCGCGTCCCGTGTAGATCGCGCCGACGTCGCCGGTCTCCAGAGCGATGTGGTGGATGTCGTTCGCCTCGATCAGATGGTCGTTGCCCCAGAAGAGGATCGCGCAGTGCGGATGGTCGTGGATCAGGTTGTGCGAGGCGCGGAGCCCGACGCCGGTCATGGCGATCGCCGGGGCGTAGCACTTGGACCAGCGGGCCTGCCGCTGGAAGTGGCAGTTCTCCACGAAATGGCCGCCCGGCTCCAGCGTCTGCCGGTCGCCACCCGTCAACGACACGCCGCCGTCCCCGGTGTCGAAGATATCGCAGGCCACGACCCCGTGGTCCTTGCCGCCCTCGACCACGACACCGAGGTCGCCGAGGTTCCGCAGCACGCACGAGACGACGCGCGCACCGGACCCGCCGCGGATCTCGATGCCGTTGCCGCGCGATGCCTCCAGCACCAGGCCGCGGAGGGTGACGTGGCTCGCGCCGGACAGCTTGAAGAACGGACGGTCGAGCAGCGACAGGACGGTCTCCGACGCGCCCACCGGCGACGGCGGCCAGAAGTAGAGGGCTCCCGCCTTGCGGTCGAGGTACCACTCGCCGGGACGGTCGAGCTCTTCGAGGACGTTGAGGAAATGGAACCGCTGCCCCTTGCGGAAACCATACAAGCCGTGCGGTGCCGCGGTCCGGATGAAGTGCCGGTCGAGGTCGAGCTCGGCGATGCGTTCGTACGAATTGGCCCAATCCCAGGCCCAATAGCCGTGGACCCAGACGTCGCTGGTGTCCTTCCAGCGCCGCGGCCGTTCCCCCGCGTAGAGGAACCCGTCGGGCAGGTCGCCGATGTCGCCGCCGTGGTCGTCGTTCTTGCCGCTGCCCGCAGGAAAACCGGCGAGCTTCTCCCAAGCGCCCTCATCCGGCCATCGGGCGAGCGTCATCGGCTTGCCGCCGAAGAAGAGCTCGCAATGGGAGGGCGTGGTCGGACGACCGAAACCCCGCGACCGCATCTCGCCGAAGTCCTGGATACCGAGCGCGCGCAGGTCGAGCACCACGACCTGGTCGCGGGCCGCGGCATCGAGACGCGAGCGCACCGCGGCGTCGGTGACCGGCACGAAGCCGGTGAGTTTCCGGCCGCCCAACAACCGGACACGTTCGCCCCGATAGGCCTGCCAGACGATCGGCGCACCAGCGGACCCGGAGTCCGCTTCGGTCAATTCCAGCGCGTCGGTCCTCAGATGGTCCCCGCCGCGCAGCCAGACGGTCAGGCCGGCCTTCGGCAGCTTGCCGTCCCGTTTGAGCGCGCGGACGGCTTCGCGCGCGCGCTCCAAGCTCGCGAACGGACGCGCCTCCGTGCCATCCGCCGCATCGGACCCCGTCGGCGACACATAGAGATCGGCCCGGACGACCGCCGCGACGAGCGCGATGGCGACGATCCGGGCCATCCATCGAGCGAGAAGGAGAAACGAAGGAAGGGGGAAAGTTCTCATGACACGAGCTTGGCGATGATGAAGGCGGCGCCGGCAGCCAGCCCGCCGATGAGCAAGGTCTGGCCCCCGCTGCGCATCGCGGGAGTGCCGGTGAAGCGGCCCTTCACCGCGCCGAAGACGAACAGCGCGGCGAGCGTCAGCGCCGCCGACACCAACAGCGCCTGGTGCGCGTCGACGAAGACCAGGTACGGCGACAGCGGGATGAGGCCGCCGGCGACGTACGCACCGGCGATGGTGAGGGCGCTCTTGAGCGCGCGTCCGGGATCCGGCTTCTCCAGCCCCAGCTCGAAACGCATCATGAACTCGACCCACGCCTTCGGATCTCGCCGGAAGGCCTCGATCATGGGCGCCGTCTGCTCCCGGGTGAGCCCGTAGGCGGCGAAGACCTCCTCGACCTCGCGCACCTCGGCTTCCGGCTTCTCGACCACCTCGCGCTCCTCGCGCGCATGCTCGGCGTCGTAGTGCTCGCACGCGCTCTTGCCCGCGAGATAGCCGCCGAGGCCCATGGCGATGGACCCGGCCGCGATCTCGGCGAAGCCGGCGGTCACCACCAGCTTGCTCTGCGCGATCGCCCCGGTGAGGCCGGCGGCCAAAGCGAACGGCACGGTCAACCCGTCCGCCATGCCGATGACGATGTCGCGCACCGCTTCGCTGGCGGTGAAGTGCTTCTCGGGGTGGATCGTGTCCGGCATCATGGGACGGAAGGTTTCGATGGACGTCGGACGTCGATCAGGTCGTCACGCATAGCGACCCGTCTTGTGCTCCGGCTTGAAGAACTCGTGCAGCAGGCGGTCGACCTGGAGCAGCGCGTCGCGGGTGAGCCCGATGCGGTCGCCGTCCTCCGTGAGGAACCCCTGTCCCTTCAACGTCTCCAGCGGCGCAGCGAACTGCTCGCGGGGGTCGCGACCGAATTTCTTCGTGAACGCCTCCGCGCTCACGCTGCCGAGCTTGAGCTGCAG
>CANGMH010000176.1 GCA_947454005.1 Verrucomicrobiota bacterium | reverse complement strand
CCTTGAAGCGGTAGATCTGGATGCCCTTTTTGCCGACCGCTTTCACGCTCGAGAGGATCTCCGGGATGGAGAACAACGGGGTGACGGTGGCCTTCTCGCCCTCGCCTTCGATGAGCTCGAAGAGCGGTTTGTCCTGGGCCGAGTAGTGCTCCACGGAGAGGCCTTTCTTGGAGAGCTTGGCGAGCAGCTCGCTGATCGCCTTGTTCTCGAGATGCAGGTCGTTGTGCTTGGCGCGACGGATCACACCCTTTTTCTCGGCCTTCTCACGGGTCTCGGCGTCGCCGAGGAGGTCGAGGTTCTTGGCCTTGTACTCTTCGAACGCTTCATTGGTGACGAAGTAGCGGACGGTCTCCTCGTTGCCTTCGCGGGTCTTGACAAGGTGCAGGGGGAGCGAGCCGTCGGGACCGCGCTTCTCCACGTAGTCGGAGAAGTTCCCGCCCACGCGCTGGATGTAGGTGGCGTGTTTGTCGAGCGTCTCCAGCAGACCGAGGATCTCCTCGAGCTGTTTTGCCGGGACCTCTTTTCCATCGGCGAGATTGCGCAGGCGGACCTCCTCGGTGCCGTTCTGGAGCAGGATGCGGTTGAGTTGGACGTCGTCGTCGACGTAGTCGGTGCGCTTTTTCCGGGTGACGGAATAGAGCGGCGGTTGGGCGATGTACACGTAGCCGTCGCGGATGAGCTGGGTCATCTGGCGGTAGAAGAACGTGAGCAGCAGGGTCCGGATGTGGGAGCCGTCCACATCGGCGTCCGTCATGATGATGATCTTGTGGTAGCGGAGGCGTTCGATGTTGAACGCGCCTTCGCCCTCGCCGGCGCCGATGCCGGTGCCGATGGCGGTGATCATGGTCCGGATCTCGTTGTTCTGGAGGACCTTGTCCAGACGCGCCTTCTCGACGTTGATCAGCTTGCCGCGGATGGGCAGGATCGCCTGGAACTTGCGGTCGCGTCCCTGCTTGGCGGAGCCGCCTGCCGAGTCGCCCTCGACGATGTAGAGCTCGGTGTTGGCCGGATCGCGGTCGGAGCAATCGGCCAGCTTGCCGGGGAGGCCGCCGCCCGAGAGCGAGGTCTTGCGGACGGCTTCACGGGCCTTGCGGGCCGCTTCACGGGCGCGCGCGGCGTTGAGGGCCTTCTCGACGATCCGCTTCGCGACGGGCGGGTTGTCGTCGAAGTAGTTCATCAGGCCTTCGTAGGCGGCCGAGCCGACCATGCTCTCCACCTCGGGGGAGAGCAGCTTCACCTTGGTCTGCGACTCGAATTTCGGATCGCTGTGCTTGATGGAGATGACCGCGGCGAGACCTTCGCGGACGTCGTCGCCGGTGATCTGCGGGTCCTTATCCTTCAGCAGGCTGTTGGCCTTGGCGTACTGGTTGATCGAGCGGGTGAGGGCGTTCCGGAACCCCGTCATGTGCGTGCCGCCGTCGGGGTTGTGGATGGTGTTGGTGTAGCACAACACCTGGTCGGTGTACGAATCGTTGTACTGGAGCACCACTTCGGTGTGGATCTCGACCTCCTTCTCCGAGGTCGAGATCTTCATCTCTTTCCGGACGGAGATGGGCTTCGGATGCAGCACGGATTTGCTCTTGTTCAGCTGCTTCACGAACTCTTCGGTCCCGTCTTTGTAGAAGAACCGCTCCGGCTGGGTCTCGGGCGTCCGCTCGTCGGTGAAGACGATCTCGAGGCCGGAGTTGAGGAAGGCGAGCTCCCGGAGACGCTGAGAGATGCGGTCCGACTTGAATTCGACGGTGTCGCGGAAGATCTCCGCGTCGGGCTTGAAGGAGATGAGCGTGCCGGTCGCCTTGGATTTGCCGATGACCTCGAGCTTCTTGGTCACTTTCCCTTGGGCGAACTCCATGTGGTACACCTTGCTGTCCCTGGAGACCTCGACCTCGAACCATTCGGACACGGCATTGACGCACTTGGCGCCGACGCCGTGGGTGCCGCCGGAGAACTTGTACCCGCCTTGGCCGTACTTGCCTCCCGAATGGAGGGTCGTCAGCACGAGCTCGACCGTCGGGATCTTCTTCACCGGATGCGGATCGACCGGGATGCCGCGACCGTCGTCGTGGATCGAGATCGAGCCGTCGACATGGATGGTCACCTCGATCCGGAAGCAATGTCCGGCCAGATGTTCGTCGACCGAGTTGTCCAGCACCTCGGAGACGCAGTGGTGCAGCGCCCGTTCGTCGGTGCCGCCGATATACATGCCGGGCTTTTTCCGGACGGCCTCCAAGCCTTCGAGGGTGCTGATCTTGGAGCCGTCGTAAACGTTGTCGGGAGCCGGAGGATTTTCTGCCATAGCGGTCGGGAAAACAGGGCCGAGCCGGCCCTAGGATTGGACGCGAGAATCCTACCAGCCGGTCCGCCGGGGACAACAGGAAAGTCCCCCTCAAAGCGAACGGCTCCCCAAGATGTTGGGGAGCCGTCCTGCTTCCGGCCTAACAGATCGTGGTCACTCGCCGGCGGTGACGATCACCAGCCATGCGTCGTCCCACTTCTCCTTGGTGTCGCCGGCGAAGGCGAACACGTGACCGTCCTTCAACTTCTGGACGGCGATGGCATCGGTCTTCACCAAGCTCGGGGCGGCACCGGCTTTGGCGCTGTAGATCCGGACCTCCACCATCGCGTCCTTCTCGCGGACATCGATCAGGCACTTCTCGCTGAGCTGGACCTTTTTCGGCTCTTTCTGGGGAACGCCGACCGTCTCTGATTTGACGACGAAATAGTTCTTCCAGCGGAGGTGGCGGAATTTCTCCCGGATCTTCGGATCGAGCTCATGGAGCGCCGGATCGTTCGGCTTCATGTCGTCGGTGCCCCAAGCGAGTTGGGCCCGCACCTTGAATTCACCGGCGGAGACGGGCAAAGCAGCCAATGCGGATGCCGCGATCACGGCCAACCATGGAGCACAACGGCGCTGGAAGATGTTCATCGGATGCCTCGGACGGGCGGGGAGTAACCGAAAGCGGCAACGGGGGCAACTAGTTGATCCAGCTGATGGTCACGCCATCGGCCTCGGACGTGAACGTCATCGAACTGGCCTCGCCGACCGCCATGACCGTCGGTCCCGGGCGCTGCTGGTAGGTGACGACCAAGGCCACCGCCGCTACCCCGATGGCGGGCGCCAACCAGCGGAGCCATCCAAAAGCGGGCGCTTTAGCGGCCTTCGCACGGGCTGCCGCCTGTTCCTCGGCGGCGATGCGCCGCTGGATCTGGGACCAATAGAACTCGCGGGTCTCCGGTACCGTCCCGAGCGGCTCATGGGCGCGCAACAGGTCGGAGTGGGCGATGAGCTCTTGGTGCAGGGCGGCCGCGGACGGGTCCTCGGCGATCCGCTTTTCCACTTCACGGCGGCGTGACGCGTCCAGTTCGCCGTCCGCATACGCCATGATCTCCAGCAACTGTCGGTCGCTCATAAAGTTCGCTTTCATTCGCTCCGCTCCCGCCTAAGGCCTTGCAACAACGACGCCATCCGCCGCCGTGCATAAAAAAGTCGCGACATCACCGTCCCGATGGAGATGTCCACGCGTTTGGCGATCTCCTTGTACTCCAAGCCCTGGAACTCGTGCATCACCAGCACGGTCCGGTGTGCTTCGGTGAGCTTGGCCATCGCTTCGTCGATTCGCTTCCTCAACTCGTCCTTCTCCAGCCCTTCCGTCGGGTTGACGTGTTCCACGGCCATCTGCCGCTCCACACCGCCGAGGTCTTCCTCGATCTGTTCGAACGATTCCGCGCGCATCTTCTTCTGCCGCCGGATCTGGTCCAAGCAGAGGTTGATGACGATGCGGGTCATCCACGTGGCGAAGGACGAATCCCCTTGGAACTGGTGCAACCGCTGCCATGACTTGACCCAAGCTTCTTGCGATAGATCGAGAGCTTCCTGCTCGTTCCGCATCATCATCATCGCGCGGGCATAGATCTTGTCCCGATGCCTGAACACCAGTTGTTCAAAGGCTTCGGTATCCCCCTTCTGGGCCCAACCCACCAATTCATCGTCTGGTGCGGACAGATAGTCATTTTTCAACGACGCAGGCATGGACGACGTTCCTTCGCGGTTATTCAGCCCGGCCTGGAAGGCCCCGGCCGACGCATCCCCGGGATCTCCGGCCCGAAGCATCGGCCGGGCACCTGCATTCGGCAGAAGCCGACGGAAGAAGCGGGCGTTTCAAAGCTTTCCCTTGCTGCTCGGCACCAGGCCCGCGATGCGTGGATCGGTCTGACAGGCCAGGTCGACCGCTTTGGCGAAGGCTTTGAAGAGACTTTCGACGACATGGTGCGGCTCGCCGCCGTAGAGCATCTCCAAGTGGAGGTTGCAGCGGGCTTCGTTGGTGAATCCTTGGAAGAATTCTTTCGCCAGACCGAACCGGAAGGCCGACGACATGTCCTGGGTCTTGTCGGCCAATGGGATGCGTCTCTGGGAGAGCGCGTCCATCCCGCGCCAGACCAAGAAGGGCCGCCCGCTGAAATCGATCACGCATCGGGCCAGGCATTCGTCCATCGGCACGAACGCTTCGCCGGTGAAGGGGTTCTTCGGATGAAAACCGTTGCCGTAGCGCCGGATGCCCCGTTTGTCACCGAGCGCTTGGAGGAATGCTTGGCCCAGCGCGATGCCGCAGTCCTCGACCGTGTGGTGCGCGTCGATGTGGAGGTCGCCCTTGCAGCGGAGCTTCAGGTCGCAGACCGAATGCTTGGCGAACGCCGTGAGCATGTGGTCGAAGAATCCGATGCCGGTCTTCACGTCGGCCTTGCCCTTGCCGTCGATGGCCAAGGTCAGGGAGATGTCCGTCTCGGATGTGGCGCGTCGGATGGACGCGGTGCGCAGAACCATGGGTCAAGCTAGCCGCGACGTTCCGTCCACGGACAAGGTTTTTGTTTGACCCCTCGGTCCCGGACAGGCGGCAATGCCCGCGAACACCATGAAACTTCGACGCTTCCTCCAGTCTTCGCTCGCCACCGTGGCCCTGGCCCTTGCCGGCTGCGCCACCAGCGGGACCCACAACGTGCTCGTTTCCAACCGGTCCTCGGCCAATCCCGGGCCGGACGGCTCCGGGCGCTCCGCGGCGATGGCGAGCTCTTCCGTCTACGAGCTGCGCATCTACTCCTTCAACTCCGGCAAGAAGGACGACCTGCTCAACCGCTTCCGCAACCACACCCTGCGCCTCTTCAAGAAGCACCGCATCGAGAGCATCGGTTACTGGTTGCCGCTCGATCCGGCCGACCAACGCCTGCATTTCCTCCTGCGCTATCCCAACCGCGAAGCCCGCGAGGCGTCGTGGAAGGCCTTCATGGCCGATCCCGAGTGGCAGGCCGCCTACAAGGCGAGCGAAGCCGCCGGCCCGATCCTTGCGAAGGGACCTGACGTCTCGTTCCTCCAGACCACCGACTATTCCCCCAAGGTCAAGACCGGCGACCTCACCCACGGCGGCGTGTTCGAGCTCCGCACCTACACCACCCCGCCCGGATGGCTGTCGCACATCGACGCCCGTTTCCGCGACCACACCATCGCTCTCTTCGCCAAGCACGGCATGGTCAACGGCGGCTACTTCCATCGCATGGCCGACCAACCGGGCGCCGATTCGACGCTCCAATACCTCCTGATGCACAAGTCCAAGGAGGCCGCTGCCGCGTCCTTCGGCGCGTTCGGCAAGGATCCCGCGTGGACCGCGGCACGCAAAGCCAGCGAAGAGAAGGCCGGCGGCTCGTTGACCATCCAAGGCGGCGTGAAGTCCGTGTTCCTCGTCCCGACCGACTTCTCGCCGACGAAGTGACCGACGGAACGTCGGAAGCCTCCCGTCCAGACCAAGACCGCGCTATGCGCGGTCTTTTTCTTTTCTGGTCCCGTCTGGACGATCGACCTAACGGTCCGCGGAAAACCCGCTTGTTTCGATCTTGGCACGTGCGCACCTTCGCCCGAAGTCATGCCGTCCGAGACGCTGATCATCGTTCCGACTTACAACGAGCGGGACAACCTTCCGCAGTTGGTCAAGCGCCTGATGGCACAGACCGTGCCGCTCGACATCCTGGTGGTGGACGACAACTCGCCCGACGGCACCGGCCGCATCGCGGACGAGATCGCTGCGACCAATCCCCACGTCCACGTCCTCCATCGGCAGGAGAAGAACGGGCTCGGTCGGGCGTACATCGCCGGCTTCGGCTGGGCGCTGGCGCGGGGGTACGAGTTCATCTTCGAGATGGACGCCGATTTCTCGCACAACCCCGCGGACATCCCGAAGTTCTTGGACGCCGCCAAGGACGGCGACGCGGACCTCGTGTTGGGTTCTCGCTACAAGGACGGCATCCGGGTGATCAACTGGCCGCTGAACCGCCTCATCCTGAGCATGGGCGCCGGACAGTACGTCCGCACCATCACCGGGATGCAGGTCAGCGACCCGACCGGAGGATTCAAGTGCTTCCGTCGACGTGCGCTGGAGAAGGTCGACCTGGGCTCGGTGCGCAGCAACGGCTACAGTTTCCAGGTCGAGCTCACGCACCGCATCTGGCGCCGGGGCGGGAAGATCTCCGAGGTGCCCATCATCTTCACCGACCGTTTCCAGGGCAGTTCCAAGATGTCCAAAGCCATCGTCCGCGAGGCGCTCTGGATGGTCTGGCAGCTCTGGTGGCAGAACGGCCTGCGGCGGTCACCGCGGACCGAGGTCGAGTGACCGGGAGCCGTCGCTTTGGACTTCCGCCGCGACGTCGCGCCACAACCTTTCTGCGGTCAACCGGTCGAGGACGGCAGTTACAGCTTGCACCGAGCAGGTCGGCCAGTATTTTGCGCCCCCGCGCGGGACGGGTTGGTAGCTCAGTGGTAGAGCATCGGCCTTTTAAGCCGTTGGTCGTGGGTTCGATCCCCACCCAACCCACCACGATTTGACGTGACGTCGGACAGCGACGCCGTTAATTCACTCCGCGCGCGCCGCGACCCTATCGTCCAGCGGTTAGGACACCGCCCTTTCACGGCAGTAACCGGGGTTCGAATCCCCGTAGGGTCGCCAACGCTTCTTCAACAGATTACTCGGTCGGCTTGCTCCGAGCCTGCCACCGGGGAAGCGGCACTTCTTTTTTTCTACCACCGTTTTGCCTGAGGCGCCGTCGGCGCGAACGGTATCTTCATCCGGTCGAAGGTCGGGAGACCGCGGCTCTCACCCCGAAGAGTGCGGGTTCGGCGCGTCGTCCGAACGCGTCGAACCGTAGGGACCGATGGACGGGTCGGTCAGGGGGCCGGCGACCTGCACCGTGATTTCCGGCGCATCACGCCACGGGATCTTCCGCGGGTGGCCTCATCCCGCGATGGGGACGCGGAGGGGCTGAAAACCTTTCTCGCCTCTGGCGTGGACGCGGACATGCTCCGGCGAACTTCCCGATGAGAACCGGACCTCCAACGCAACGGGCCGCTTCCCCGGAGGGCGGACGCCTACAGTCGCTCGACGCTTTCCGCGGTCTGATCATGTTCACGCTCCTCTGCGGGGGCATCTTCCAGTCGTTGAAAGGGTTGTCCGGCTGGAACGTGCTGGCCCGGCAGAACGAGCATGTCGAGTGGGCCGGTTGCACCTACTGGGACCTGATCCAACCGTCCTTCACCTTCATGGTCGGCGTGGCCATGCCCTTCGCGTACGCGCGCCGCGAGGCTCTGGGCGATACGTGGACGAAGCGGCTGGGGCATGCCCTGCTGCGGGCCTTCAACCTGATGCTCATCGGGGTCCTGCTGGACCACTTCGGCGCCGAGAAGGTCCAGATCGGGTTCATCCGCGTGCTACAGCAGATCGCGATCAGCTACGGCCTCTCATTCTTCTTCGTCGGCCGTGGGCTCCGGGCTCCGGCGGTCGCGGCGGCGGTCCTCTTGGTCGGCTACCAGCTGCTTTGGATGCACAATCCCTGGAACGGCGCGGGCGGACCCTGGGCGATGGGCAACGAGAACATCGGCAGCGCCTTCGACCGCTGGTTGCTCGGCCGGAACTACTCGGGCTTCTACGTCGGTATGAACGCCATCCCGGCGACGGCCACGATGCTCTTCGGGGTGATGGCCGGTGTCTTGGTCCGACGGACCGTCGACGGCGGAGCCGAGGACGCCGTGGATCGCGGTGCCGCGAAACGGAAGGCGTGCGCCGTGCTCTTGGGCGCGGGCCTCGCGGGGATCGCCGCCGGTCTCGCGTCGAGCGCTTGGTTCCCGATGATCAAGCGCATCTGGACGCCGAGCTTCGCGCTCTACGCCGGTGGTTGGACGACCCTGATGCTGATTGCTTTCTATTGGAGCATCGAGGTGATGGGGTGGCGGCGCTGGTCGTTTCCCTTGGTCGTTGTGGGCACGAACTCCATCGCCGCCTATGTCCTGGGCAACTCCTTCGGCGGCTGGTTCCGCAGCGCGAGCAACGCTTGGATCGGCTGGCTCAAGGCGCCGCTCGGAGAAGCATGGTTGCCCGTCGCCCAGCGCGGGCTCTTCGCGCTCGCTGCCTGGGGCGTGCTCTATTGGCTCTGGCGGCGGAAGATCTTCTTCAAGGCCTGACCTGCCCGCGTCGGTTCAGTCGATGCCGGCCCGACGCTTCACCGCGTCCACGATCCCGCGGTCGTCGTCGCCGTGGTCGCGCACCAGAGCGAGGAAGCTTGGAAGATCCATGCGCATCCGGCGGAGGAACGGACGATCCCCGGCGCAGCCGTACATCAGATCGGGCGGCATCTCTCCGCGGAGCTTCAGGCGGGCCTTCGCGATCAAGCGCGGGAGCCACGGGATGCCGTCCACCGCGTCGGTCTTCGCCGGGAGGTCGGACATCGAGGCGATGCGACCGGTGGGCTTGCCACCCCATTCGCGGAGAAAGTGGTCGCGTGGGATCCCGGTGACGGCGAGCACCGTCGCCAGGTCCGGTTCGCCGT
>CANGMH010000175.1 GCA_947454005.1 Verrucomicrobiota bacterium | reverse complement strand
TCGCCGGCTGGTAGCCGGCCAGGGCGAAGGCAATCCGTCGGCCCTGAAAACATCAAAGCCCAGCGGGTTGCCAACCCGCGATACAGCAGACTGCCAGTCTGCGCCACCTCGCCAGAAGTGTCCGCCGCGGACGCTCCCCAACGCTTGAACAGCCTGCTTGACGAAACAACTACCTTGGTAGTATTACCACGGTCGTCGTCCACGCCATGAACTCTCCATCCCACCGTCTCGGCGATCTCCAGCTCCGCATCCTCCAGGTGCTCTGGGCCGCGCCCGACTCCTCCGTCGCCGATGTCCACGCCGTGCTGAAGCCCGAGCGAGAGCTCGCCCACACCACGGTCGCCACCATGCTGCGCAAGATGGAGGCCCGGAGTCTGGTCGCCCACCGCGAGGAAGGACGCAGCTTCCTCTACCGCGCCCTGGTCGCCGCCGAGGACGTGAACCGGAGCGTCGGCCGCCATCTCGTCGAAAGGCTGTTCGAAGGCAGCCTCGCCGACGCGGTGAGCCATCTGCTCACGACGCGCGACGTGAGCCGCGAGGAGCTCGACCAGTTGGCGAAACTCATCGCCGACGCGAAACGGAGGACCAAGTGAGCCTCGACCTGCAGTGGTGGGGCCGCCTCGCCGGCCTGCTCGCCGTCGAGGCTACGCTCGTGGTCGCCATCGCCTGGTTGGCGGCGCGATGGCTCCGGTCGCCGCAGATGCAACGGGCCGTCTGGCAGGCGGCGTTGCTCGGCATCGCGTTGCTGTGGGTGGCCGAACTCGCCGGCGCACGCGGCCAACTGGCGAGATGGCTGCCGGCCGAACGTCCGCGGAGGACGCTCTCGGTCCGCGTACTGGATGCGCCGCACACCGAACCCGTCACCGAGCCGTTCCTCTTCGAGCCGACGGAGGCTCCGCTCCCTACCGTCACACCACCTCGGTCCGTGTGGTGGCCGGGTTGGTTGTGGCTCGCCGGACTCACGCTGCTGACCGGCCGGTTGGCGCTGAGCCGCGCTTGGCTGATGTGGTGCGTGTGGCGGTCGCACGGTGGCGATAGCGGGACGGGACAACGGGCCAGCGGTTCCGTCCGCTCCCAGAAAGCGGTAGCCCCGCGGTGCGACGCCTCTGCGCTCCAAGACGCGGACGCGTGTTCCGCCGCCCCCGACGACACCGGAGCCATGGTCGCGCGACTGCGCCGACAACTCGGCTTGCGTCGCTTGCGCCTGCTGGTGTGGCCCCGGCTGCGCGGACCGGTCGCGTTCGGCGTGCTACGCCCGACCGTCGCGTTGCCGGAAGATTTCAGGACGCGGTTCTCGCCCGCGCAGTGCGAGGCGATGCTCGCGCACGAACTCGCGCATCTCGCCGCTCGCGACCCGCAGTGGCTCACGTTGGCCGATCTCGTGTGTGCGTTGGCATGGTGGCATCCGGCCGTGTGGTGGGCCCGGCGACAATTCCGCTCGGCCTGCGAGAGCGCCGCCGACGAAGCCGCCGCGTTGGTGCCCGACGGACGCGCCGCGCTCGCGGAATCGCTGGTGACGTTCGGACGCGAACTGGCCTCGCCCCGTTGGGCACGCGGCATCGGCGTCGCCGGCGACGGGCTGAAGTCCCAGCTCGCGCGGCGGGTGAAGGTGCTGCTGCACGCCTCCGACGGATGGTGCGCGGTCCGACCGGCACGCATGTGGGCCACGCGTCTCGGTGCGACCGGGGTCGTGGCAGCGTTGGTGTTGGCGCCGTGGCCCGGTGTCAACGGAGCCGGGCTGGTACCGCTTCTTGCGGCGGTGAAGGCGGCGGAACGCACAACACCGAGCGGCGCGGAATCTCAGGTTGCGGCGGCCGATAAGACCAAGCCTCTCGCGACGGTCTCCGATGTCCTTCGCGACCCGCAGTTCCGAGCGGTCGTGGACGGGTTGGCAGCAGCGGGACCGTCGCGGTCGGCACAAAGCGAGCTGCCTGCGCCCGGAGCTATAGCTGAACCAAAGCCGCGGGAAATGACCAACGCGTTCGTCAGCCAGAGCGGATTGGGCCTATTCGACCACATGGATCTCGAACTGAAGCGCGGGCGCATAACTGTCGGATTTCTCGAAGCCCGACAACGAGCTGCCGCAAGCGGTCCGGTTCAATCCGCCAGCATGGAGACGCTGCTGGTGGAACCCCATAGTTCGGCTTATGTGCAGCTGCATCGCAGCGACGAAGCAGCGGCGCAGACGCTGATGCAGGATAGTGTGCGGTTGATGGAGGCCGGCCAGTTCGATTCGGCCGAGGCCCGATTCCGAGCGGCTCAGCATCTCGCGCCGTCCAATGAGATCGACGTCCTCGGCGACAGTGCGGCGCCGGAAACAGACGAAGCCGCGGCGCAGAAGCTGATCCAAGACGGCGTCCGGCGGATGGAGGCCCGCCAGTTTGATTCGGCCGAGGCCCGATTCCGAGCGGCTCTGTATCTTGCGCCCTCCGATGCCTTGGCGAACCACTACTTGGCTTTGAACCGCGCGAACCGCGACACACCTGTGCCCGCGTCACAGCCCAAGCCCAAGCCGGTGTCCACCGAGCGCGACCGCATATCGGCGAAGCTCCAAGAAATCGTCCTGCCCGAGGTCGATTTGCCGCCCGGGACGTTGGGCGAGGCCGTCCGGCAATTGCAGGACTTGGCCCGGCGACACGACCCGGAGAAGCGCGGGATGAACTTCCTCATCAAAGCGGACGATCCGGTCCCTTCGATCGATCCCGCCACCGGTCAGCCGTTCGCCGATCGGCCCGACTTGGACAAGACCATCATCCGACTCAACGGCGTCCTTCACGACGTGACGTTGGGCGCAGCGTTGTCGGCCTTGACGAACGCCTCAGCGACTCCGGTCGCGTGGTCGGTCGAGGACCACGCGGTGGTGTTCCACCGTCCAACCATGGTGACGCTCTATACCCGGATATTCCGGGTGCCGGCGACGGAGTTCCGCGGACAGCTCACCCTCTTCCTGCCACCGGGAGAAACCAACCTCGCTGTCGCTATCCGCGCATTTTGCGCGACCAATGGAGTCTCCTTCCCGCCGATCGCCGGGCGCGGCGCGGGCGGTGAAGGCACCGCGACCCCGCCGTCGGAACAGAAAGCCGTGTTCTTCAACGACGCCAAGGGTCTTTTGTTCGTGCGCGCCACGGTGGAGGACCTCGACCGGATCGAACACGCCATCCAATCGCTCGACCTGCCTGCGGACGACTTCTTGCGCCGCGACGAGGCGGCGTTGCAGGTGGCGTTACAGGCGACGAAGCAAGCCGACTTGGATGCGGCATCCGTTTTCTCCGCCCAAGGGAAGGACAGTCCCCAAGCCGCCCAAGCGACGGAGCGCTACCGCGACGCGAAAGAGAGGGTCCAGCTCTTCGAGCAGATCCTCGCCACAGACAAGGAACTGGGGTCCTTGCGCACCCGCTACAAGGACGGTCATCCGAAAGTGAGAGAGGCGTTGGCCCGACGCAGCGAACTGTCGGCCCGGATCAAGTCTTCCGCCGGCACCACGACCTTGCCCAGCGCGCCGACCTGGGCGGCCGCCACGCCCCAGATCGCGTTGGAGGTCCAGTTCGCCGAGATCACCGAGCGAGGGTCGGACGACCTCGGGCTCGATTGGTTGTTCGGCCAGTCACCGACCAACAACCCCGCGTTGCAGAGCGGGCCGGCCACGAACCTCCTCACCGAGCCAGGTTCGCCGAGCGGCCAGAACCTGCGCGTGGACCTGCTCCGCACCGAAGGCCAATCGGCCACGCTCACGAAGGACCAGTTCGTCGCGCTGAGGAAACGGCTGGAGGACCGGGCCGGTGTGGAGTTCTTGACGACCCCCAAGATCCTCACGGAGTCGGGGCGGCAGGCACGGATCTCGGTCGGCGACGCGCGGACCATCGTGAGCGGCGTGGGCACGACCCAAGGCAGCGCCACGAACCAAGCCGGCATCAACTACCAGACGGAGCAGATCGCGACCGGCCCGTCGGTGGACCTCGTCGGGACCGTCGAAGGCGGAACCACGCGCCTTGCCATCGTCGCGAAGGTCACGGAGTTCCTCGGCTACGACCAGCCGAAGCCCGGCCAAGAAGTGAAGGCCGCATCGCCCGGCGGCAAACCGGTGAAAGGCGTCATGCCCCTGCCGCACCTGCGCGTGCGGAGCACCCAGGCCGACGTGTCGGCCGGAGCGGGCGAGACGGTGGTGCTACGCGGACCGCTGGTGAGCGATACGGTGCGCATGGTCGACAAGGTGGTCGGATTGGGTGACCTACCCTTGCTGGGACGGTTGTTCCGGACCGAATCCACCAACAACGTGCGGAAGCGCCTGTACGTCTTCGTGACGCCGACCCGGGTCTCGGCCACCGGCGAGAGGCAGTAGCGGCGTGTCCGATGTAGGGCAGGCTTTCCAGCCTGCCGGTTCACCGGTCTGTCAGACCGGTGGCCGTCCATACGGGCGGCTGGAAAGCCGCCCGAACCGGCAGACAGGAATGTCTGCCCTACACCGGACCGGTTCCGGGAAGAGTCCGGACCCGCCGGATGTGGTCCGAACAACACGTAGGGCAGGCTTTCCAGCCTGCCGGTCCACCGGTCTGTCAGACCGGTGTCCGTTCGTCCGGGCGGCTGGAAAGCCGCCCGAACTGGCAGACAGGAATGTCTGCCCTACACGGGACCGGTTCCGGGAAAGCACGGACCCGCCGGAAGCGGTCCGTGGAACCCGCGAAAAGAAGTGGATCCGCGCCGAACGTGGACAGCGCACCCGAAGCGCGGTTCCACCGCTGGCGTTCCGGGCGGCGCGCAGGTATAGCCTGTCCCATGTTCCGCACTGCCGTCCTGCTGGCCCTCGCTTCCGCGCTGCTCTGGCGCGCGTCCGCGGGCGCCGATGACGACTTCATCGCCGCCTACAATCTCATCCAGCAGTCCGACACGTTCCGCGAGACCGGACAGGTCAGCTCCGCCCGACGTGGTTATGGCGAGGCCCTGACCCGGCTGCGCGAGCTCCAGCGCAGCTATCCGACGTGGAACGAGCGCGTCATCGCCTATCGCCTGCGCTACGTCACCGAGAAGCTCGGCGCGCTGCCGGAGACGGCCGCCGCCGCGACGTTGCCCGCGGGTTCCGATTCGGCGCCGACCGTCGCCGCGACCCTCCGCGATCCGTCGGAACTGGCGCCGAGCGGCGAGGTGATCACCCAGTTCAACACGCTCAACACGCAGATCACCCAGCTCGCCGCCGAGAAGAAGCTGCTCGAAGCCAAGCTCCGCGAAGCGCTCACCGCCCAACCCGTGCCGGTGGATCCGCGCGAGCTGCAGCAGGCGGTCGAGAAGATCAGCGCGCTCCAGGTCACCAACAAGGTCCTGCTCGCCTCGCTCGAACAGCAGCAGGCCGAACGGAAGAACCTGGTCGAGAAGGTCGTCGCCGAAGAGGCGCAGAAGGCGCTGAACGAGGCCAACCGCCAGCTGCTCGCGCAGAAGACCGGTGCCGCCGCGCTCGCCAAGGAGAAGTCCGACCTCGAGGCCGCGCTCAAGCGGCTGCAAGAGGGCGACCTCAAGCAGCTCAAGGGCGAGAACAGCACGCTCAAGTCGCAGGTGAACGAGCTGCGGTCCGAGACCGAGCGCGGCAAACTGGTGGCGGATCTCTCCGCCCGCCTTGGCAAGCTGCAGAACAAGCTCGACGACACCGCCAAGCAGAACGAGCAGCTCCTCGCCGACAAGGCGAAGCTCGAGAAGCAGGTCGACGATCTCCGCGCCCGCCAGAGCGAGGAGAGCATCGTCCGCATCAGCAAGCTGGAGACCGACCTCGCCGTGGCCCGCGCCGATGCCGGCCGCAACGCCGCCAAGGCCGAGGACATCGCCATCGCCTTGGACAAGGAGAAGACCGCGCGCGGACGGCTGGAGCAGGACAACCGGGCGCTCACCTCGCGCGTCACCGCGCTGACCGGTCAGCTCGCCGCCGCCAAGGCGCTGGAGACCGCGCTCGCCGCCGAGAAGACCGAGCGCGCCGAGGTCGAAGCCCAGCTGAAGGCCGCCGAGGAACGGCTGGCCGCGACCCGTCTCGCCGCCTCGGCGCCGACGAAAGCCGGTGCGGCTCCGGAACCGCCTTCCGCCGGCGACGCGGCGGTCACCGCCCAGCTCCGCCTGCTCGAGGCCGAGACCACGCGTCTGCGGGGGTCGCTCCGCGACAGCCACGCCCGGGAGACCGAGCTGAAGACCTTGGTCGCCGAGGCCGACGGCCAACGCATCCGGTGGGAGCAGGACAAGACCGAGCTGATGAAGCGCCTCGCGCTGGCCGAGCAGGCCGCCGCCGCGACGCCGTCCGCCAAGGACGGCCGGGCCATCCGCACGCTCGAAGCGAAGGTCCGCGAGCTGGAGCAGCAGCGCGACACCTTGGCCAAGAAGCTCGCCGCCGCCGGCCGCCGCGTGGGCACGCAGCTCGCGGCCGCCCGGTCCACGCGCCTCGGTTCCCCGCGCGACCGCGTGGTGGAGTTCTACCAGGAACGCTGAAACGCGCCGCGGTCGGGACCGGTGCGGCACCGCCGCCGGCTGACGCGGGGCAGGCGTCCCGGTTCGGGGACAACACATCGAGGACTTGGTGCCAGCGGCCCTCCCGCAGCACGGAAATGTTGCTGGCATCCCTCCGGGATGCTTCGGACCGGGATCGTCGACCGGGGGTGTCGTCGCGCTCCGCGCTCCTCGACCCCCGGCTAATCGCTGGCAACCCTCCGGGTTGCTCAGACAGGTCGCCCTGTTCTCTATGGCGCTTCGCGCTCCGGATCCCGCACCGCCGCCGGGAATCAGCCCTTCGCCTTGGCTTCGGCCTTCGCCTCGGCTTTCGCGTCCGGCTTGGCCTCGGTGCCGGCTTCCGCGGCGGCGGCGCGCTTGGCGATGATGGCGTCGACGATCTTTTTCATCAGCTCGGGCTTCTCGGCGAGCGCCTTGCGGGCCGCCTCCTTGCCTTGGCCGATGAGCTCGCCGGCGAACTGGAGCCAGGCGCCCTTCTTCTCGACCACGCCGTTCTCGATGCCGACGTCGAGGGCGCTGCCCTCCTTGTCGATGCCGTGGTTGTAGATGATGTCGAACTCGGCCTCGCAGAACGGGGGCGCGACCTTGTTCTTCACGATCTTCACCTTCACGTGGTTGCCGGTCGCGTTGCCGGCGGCGTCCTTCAGCGTGTCCTTGCGGCGGATGTCGATGCGCACGCTGGCGTAGAACTTCAGCGCCTTGCCGCCGGGGGTCGTCTCCGGGCTGCCGAACATCACGCCGACCTTCTCGCGGAGCTGGTTGGTGAAGAGGCAGGTCGTCTTGGCGCGGCTGAGGATGGCGGTGAGCTTGCGCAGCGCCTGGGACATGAGACGCGCCTGCATGCCCATCGTGGCCATGCCCATCTCGCCCTCGAGCTCGGCCTTGGGCACGAGCGCGGCGACGGAATCGATGACGATGATGTCGAGCGCGTTCGACCGGGCGAGGGTCTCGCAGATGGTCAGCGCCTCCTCGCCGGAATCGGGCTGCGACACGAGCAGGTTGTCGAGGTCGACGCCGAGCTTGCGGGCGTAGGCGGGATCGAGCGCGTGCTCCGCGTCGATGAAGGCCGCGACGCCGCCGGCCTTCTGGGCGTTGGCGATGAGGTGCAGCATCAGCGTCGTCTTGCCGGACGATTCCGGCCCGTAGATCTCGATGATGCGGCCGCGCGGCACGCCGCCGACGCCGAGCGCCAGGTCGATGGCGAGCGCGCCGGTGGGGATGACCTCGATCTGGCGGTGCGAGTTGGCCGCGCCCAGCCGCATGATGGCGCCTTCACCGAACGATTTCGTGATGGTGGAGATGGCGGCCTCGAGGTCGCGGGACTTGGCGGCGGAGAGCTTGGGCGTCTCGGTGGTCTCGAGCGCCTTGGATTCGGAAGGCTTGGGTTCGACAGATTTGGCGGCCATAAAAGATAGGGGAAAAGCGGATGGCGTTTAAGCGATGGTCGCGAGGCTAGGAGCGGAACCGACCAAGTCAATGGTCAGGAAGCGGAGCCGCGGACCAGGATCCGGGAATCCTCCCGATGCGCCCGATCGTCCGCCCCGATCCGCTGCACCACCGCCTTCGCGGCCGGCGGACCCGATGCACGCCAAGGCCGCGGCCATTCGCCCCGGGCACGCCTTCGGCAAGAAGGGTCACGCGCGCGGGATGGACGCGTTCCTTGGAGCGCGATGCACCGGGACGTCGCCGGTTCCCGGTCAAGATACGCCGGCCGCCGCGACAGCTTCGACCGCGCCGATGCAGCGCAGGCAGAGCCCCGTGTGCACCGCATGGGATCCCACCTCGGTCTCCCAATGCCAGCAGCGGTCGCACTTGAAGCGCCCGAGACCGCTCGCGGGTCGGACCGTGACCGTGGTCTCCGCCTGGCCGGCGGGACCGGCGACGACGCTGACCGCGGAGACGTTGAGCAGTTCCTGGAACTCGGTCCGATAGCGCCGGATCACCGCCAGACCCGGGTCCGCGGCCTCGTCGCCGCAGAGCTCGACGACCGCTTCCAAGGATTTGCCGATCCGCTTGGCGCGCCGTTCTTCTTCGAGCTTGCCGAGGATGGTCTCGCGGCGGCGGAACATCTCCTTCCAAGCGGCCTCATCCCCGGCGCTCAGGCCGGCATCCGCCACGGGCGAGGACCAGTCGGAACAATGCACCGACGCGGTCGGTTTGCCCGGGATGAACTCCCACGCTTCCTCCGCGGTGAAGACGAGCATGGGCGCGAGCATCTGGCCCAGGCGCCCGACCATGCGGTGCAGCGCGGTCTGCGTGCTGCGGCGGCGCGGCGAATCGGCGGCGTCGGTGTAGAGCCGGTCCTTCACGACGTCGTGGTAGAGCGAGCTGAGCTGCACGGCGACGAACTGCGCGAGCTTCTGGTACACGACGTGGAACTCATAGG
>CANGMH010000174.1 GCA_947454005.1 Verrucomicrobiota bacterium | reverse complement strand
GCGTTCTTGAACGACCTGTGCGGCGATGAGTTCGAGGCCCAGAGCGCCGGACTGGAAGCGGGGCGGCTCAACCCGGTCGTCGTCGAGGCGATGGGCGAGCTCGGCCATGACCTCTCCGCGAACCGCACCAAGGGCGTCGTCGAGTTCCTCCGGGCCGGGGCGTGGTTCCAGTTCATCATCACGGTGTGCGACGAGGCCAGCGCGGAGCGGTGCCCGATCTTCCCCGGTGTGAGCCGCCGGCTCCATTGGTCGTTCGCGGACCCGTCGGCCCTGACCGGGACGCCGGAGGAGAAGCTCGAGCGCACCCGCGGGATCCGCGACGAGATCCTGGCACGGGTGCGACGGTTCTGCGCCGAAGAATGCGCTGTCGTCCCGGCGGTCGGAGCCTGATGTTGCACCGATGACACTCGATCAGCTCAAGACCCGGCTCGCCGAGGCCGGTCCCCGCCACCTGCGCTTCGTGCGGCCGGACGGTTCGAGGATCCCGGCCCATGCGCACGTCACCGAGGTCGCGCGCATCGAGAAGCGCTACGTGGATTGCGGCGGCACGACGCGCGCGGACAAGTTCTGCCGCCTGCAGGTCTGGGTCGCGGACGACTTCGACCACCGGCTCACCGCGACGAAGCTGCTCTCGATCCTCAAGCTGGCGGTCCCCATCCTCGGCGAAGACGAACTCGAGGTGGACGTCGAGCACGAGGTGCAGGTCATCACCCAATCACCTTTGGACACAGTCGAGATCGAGGGCGATGAGCTGCTCTTCCGGCTGACCGCGCGGCACACCGATTGCCTGGCGAAGGACCGCTGCCTGCCTGCCGCCCCGGCGGCGCCGCAGTCGATCGGGTTCCGTCCGCGTCCGGCAGCGCCGGCACGGTGATCGCTGCCGGTGGAAGGACCGCGGGGCCTCCGGCTCATCCGGCACCCCTGAACATGGGAACAAGCACGCCGCGCTCCGTTACCTGCCATCCCCGTCGGCGATCATCATCCGACGGCATGCTCGGCCCGCAGTTGCCTCCACGCGGCCTGCATCGAGGGGAACGCGAGCTGTTCCGGAGCGATGTCGCCCATCGCGGCCCAGACGAAGCTCTGGACGTCGTCGAGCGCACGGGCTTCTTGGCCTTCGGCCGCCTTGGCGACGAAGAAGAGGTCGAGCGTCGGATAGGTCACGTCGCCGTACAGATAGGAGTTCGGATGCGAACAAAGAAACCGCACGTCCTCCAGCCGGAGACCGACCTCCTCGCGGATCTCGCGATGGACCGCCGTCTCCGCCGCCTCCCCGATGTCGATGAACCCGCCGGCCGGAGCGAGCATACCCTTGCCCGGATCCTTCGCGCGGCGGATGAAGAGCCATCGTCCGTCGTCACGCTGGATGAACGCCGCGGCGGCCGCGGCCGCGTTGAAGAAGTAGCGGAACCCGCAGCCGGCGCAGGCGAACATGTTTCCGGTCGGCGGCGCGGGCTGCTGCATCCCGCAACGCGGACAATGGTGGAAGAACCGGCTCGGGTTCATCGCGCGGTCACGGGATCAGGCGTGCAGGACCGCGGTCACTTCCGCTTCGCCGACCACGCACTGGTCACGTCGTTGCCGTCGAGCTTCGCCTTGGCCTGCCCGGTCAACGCGCCGTCCGCCACCTTGCCCGACATCTCGTAGGTCATCGTAGTGCCGTCCGGACGGTCGCGTTTCACGGTCCATGAGAACGTGTCGCCGTCGGCCTTGCCGTTCTCGATGGTCAGCCATTTGTCGGACCCGGCGCGCTGGAACTTGCCGGTCACCGTCTTGCCGTCCTGTTGAAGGATCATCGGGAACGACACCGGTTGGCCGTCCGGCCCGGGGATGGTGAAGACCCATTCGCCGGAGATGCCGGAGCCGGCGGCCGATGCGGCGACCGGCTTCACCCGCGCGTCGCCGAGGATCTGGCTGAGCTGGTCCTCGATGGCCTCCGCCCAGATGGCGTAGCCGGCGGGCGACAGGTGGAGGTAATCGGGCATCAGCGCCGCGGGCATCGTGCCGTCGTCGTCAAGGAACTGGGCGCCGAAATCGACCCAGAAGACGTCCTTGCCGTCGGCGGCCCGGCGCAGGACCTGGTTGATCTGGGCGAGCTTCCCGCGGATGACGCTGTAGTTCTCGCTGCGCGGGAAGATGGCGACGAGGAGCACCTTCGTGCCGGGCAGCTTCGCGCGGAGCTTGGCGACGATGGCGCGGACGCCCTCGACGATCTGGCCCGGGGTGTTGTCCTCGCCGTTCGAGTTGTTGGTGCCGATCATCACGACCGCGGCCTTGGGCGCCAGGCCGTCGAGGTTCCCGTGGTCGAGGCGCCAGAGCACGTGCTGGGTGCGGTCGCCGCCGATGCCGAGGTTGATGGCGTCGCGGTGCGCGTAGTAGCGGGCCCAGACCGCCTTGCCCTCGCCTTCCCAGCCCTGGGTGATCGAATCGCCGATGAAGACGACCTTCGACTTGGCGCCGAGCGCCGCGACGTTGGTGTTGAACCCGGCGTGGCGCTGCTTCCACCAGTCGTCGTTGCGCGGGACCGGCTCGACCGCGGAATGCGCCAGCGCCGCGGCGGACGCGACGGCAAGGGCCCAGGACAACACGAGCGGACGAAGGTGAGGAACCATGCCGCGAGGATGGAGCGGACCTCGCCGGACGCAAGCCTCGGGCCGCCGCGGGCATCGGCTCCTCGCGTGCCTTCGACCGCGTCCCCGCTACATCAGCTTCAGTTTCGGCAGGTCCTGCGAATCCACGAGCCCGACCGGTTCGCGCTTCGCGTTCACGACCACGAGGTCGTCGATGTTCCGTTCGTTGAAGATGCGGAGCGCTTCGACGGCGAGCGCATCGTCACGGACGCAGACCGGGCCCGGGGTCATGACCTCCTTCAAGGTCCGGGCCAGGATGTGCTCGTCCGAGGCCATGCCGCGCCGGAGGTCGCCGTCGGTGAAGACGCCGGCCAGCTTGCCGCGACGGTCCACCACGCTCACGGAGCCGGACTTCGCGCGGGTCATCACCAGCAACGCCTCCTTCACCGTGGTCGTGGAGGGCGCGACGGCGTTGCGCCCGTCGCGACGCATGATGTCGCCGACCTTGACCAGCATGGCGCGGCCGATCGCGCCGCTCGGATGCCGCCGGGCGAAATCCTGCGCCTTGAACCCGCGCGCCGCCATCACCGCCATCGCCAGGGCGTCGCCCATCACCAGCGTCGCCGTCGTGCTCGACGTGGGCGCGAGGTTGAACGGGCACGCCTCCTTCGGCACGCGGCAGCCGAGGACGGCGTCGGCGTGCTTGGCCAACGTGGACCTGGGCGCGCCGGTGAACGCGATGATGCCGACGCCGAACCGCTTGATCGCCGGCAGCAGATGGACGAGCTCGTCGGATTCGCCCGAGTAGCTCAGCGCGAGCACGACGTCGCCTTCGTTCAGGATGCCGATGTCGCCGTGCAAGGCGTCCACCGGGTCGAGCACGACCGCCGTGGATCCCGTGCTGGAGAGGGTCGCGGCGATCTTGCGCCCGATGTTGCCCGATTTGCCGATGCCGACCACGACCAGCTTGTCGCGCCGCGCGAGGGCCGCGACCACCAGGTCCACCGCGCGGTCGAAGGAGGCGTCGAGCGCTTCGCCTACCGCCTTCAGCGCGGCCAGCTCGATGGCGAAGACTTCGCGGGCACGGGCGATATGCGACATGCCGGACGATGGCCGGATCGCCGCGACCGAAAGAAGGACGAAAACGCCCGCGACGGCGAGGCGGTCCCCGCCGGACCGGCGGAAATCCTTTGCCGCCGCACGCACGGAAACTGCTAAGTTCGCCCTACTCCAAAGGCATGTTCTCGACCCTTCTTTCCCACGCGCGGCGCTGGATGGCCGCCGGTCTCATCGGCTGCGCCGCGGCGCTCGAAGCGGCTCCTGCGAAAGGCCCGGCGCTGCCGGTGGAACTCTTCCGCGCGCCATCCGAACCGCCGGGCCCCTCGTCGCGCCGGGCCGGCGTCGTCGTCTCCGAGGTGATGTACCATCCGGCGAAACGGTCGGACGGACGGGACGTGCGGTTCATCGAGGTCTTCAACTCGATGCCCTGGTTCGAGGAGCTCGGCGGTTGGCGGATCACCGGCGATGTCGAGTTCACCTTCCCGGCGGGCTTCGTGCTGCCCGCGCGCGGCTACGCCGTCATCGCGGCGGCCCCGGCGGACCTGGGGGCGGTGGCCGGTCTGAAGGACGTGCTCGGACCGTTCACCGGCACGCTGGCGCGCGGCAGCGGTTCGCTGAAGCTGCGGAACCAACGCGGCGCCGTCCTGTTCGAGCTCGACTACCGCGACGACGGCGTATGGCCGGTCGCCGCCGACGGCGCGGGCCCTTCCCTCGTGCTCGCCCGGCCGAGCCACGGCGAACGCGACCCGCGCGCCTGGAGCGCCAGCGAACGCGCCGGTGGATCGCCGGGCGGACCCGAGCCCGCGCCGACCCCGGAGGCTCCGCGCACCATCGTCATCAACGAGCTGCTCGCCCATCCCGCGCCGCCCGCGTCGGACTTCATCGAGCTCTTCAACTATTCGGAAACCGCGGTGGACCTCAGCGGACATGTGCTCACGGATGATCCGGACGTCGCCAAGTTCGTCCTGCCCGCCGGATCGGTGGTCCCGCCGCGGGGATTCCTTTCGTTCAGCGGACCGGAGCTCGGGTTCGGGCTGAGCTCGGCCGGTGAGGCGGTCTTCTTGCGGTCGGCGGACGGTTCGCGCGTGCTGGATGCCGTGCGCTTCGGTCCCCAGGGAACCGATGTGGCCTTCGGACGCTCGCCCGACGGGGCCCCGGTGTTCCGCCGGTTGGCATCGCCCTCGCCGGGCACCGCCAACAGCGCCCCGCTGCCTCCCGCGGTCGTCATCAACGAGCTGATGTACCACCCCGCCAGCGAAGATCCCGCGGACGAATACATCGAGGTCCACAACCCGGGCAAAACAGGAGTGGACCTCTCGGGCTGGCGACTGGAGGACGCCGTGAGCTTCACCTTCCCGGAGGGCACCAAAATCGCCGCCGGCGGATATCTGGTCGTGGCCAAGGATGCCGCGCACCTCGGTCCGAACTATCCGTCGCTGGGCACCGCGGATCTCCTCGGCGATTTCGGCGGCACGCTCTCCGGCAGCGGCGAGCGCTTGGCGCTGTCGATGCCCGAGCCGGTGGTCTCGACGAACAAGGCCGGCGCGGTCGTGACCAACCGGCTCCACATCGTCGTCGACGAGGTGACCTACGGCACCGGCGGCCGCTGGGGCTCCTGGACGGACGGAGGCGGCAGCAGCCTCGAACGCCGCGACCCGCGCGCCGACGGCCGGCTCGCACCGAACTGGGGCGACAGCGACGAGACCGCGAAATCACCGTGGGTGACGGTCGAGGCCGCCGGCCTGCTCGACAACGGCAACCAGCCCCCCAGCGGCCTCGAGCTCTTCCTCTACGGCGCCGGCGAATGCCTCGTGGACGACGTGCAGGTCATCGGTCCGGGCGGGACCAACCGCCTGGCCAACCCGGACTTCGAGAACGGCTCGACGAACTGGGTCTTCCAGGGCAACCACGGCGCGACCACGTTGGAGACGACCGGAGGTTTCGAGAGCGCGCAGTCGCTCCACGTCCGCGCCACCGGCCCCGGCCACACCGGTCCCAACCGCGTCCGCGTGCCGCTCAAGACGGCTCTGGCCAGCGGCCAGACCGCGACGTTGCGCGCGAAGGTGCGTTGGCTGAAGGGCGCGCCGAACCTCCATCTCCGGCTGCACGGCAACTGGCTCGAGGCGCCCGGCCGGATCCTCGCCGCGCGCGACCTGGGCACGCCCGGCGCCCGCAATTCCATCGCCGTCCCCGACGCGCCGCCGGCCATCACCGATGTCGCGCACACGCCGGTGCTCCCGGGCGTCGGCCAGCCGGTGACGGTCACCGCGCGGGTGTCGGACGTCGACGGGCTCCGTTCCGTCGTGCTGCGGTGGCGCAAGGACCCTTCGGCCGACCTCGTCGACGTGCCCATGGCGGACAACGGCGCGGGCCTCTTCTCGGCGGTGATCCCCGGCCAGGCGACCGGGATCCTGGCGGCGTTCCACGTCGTCGCCACCGACGCCGCCGGCACGCCCGCGACGGCGACCTTCCCCGGCGACGCGCCGCTGCGGGAATGCCTGGTTCGCTGGGGCGAGAGCAACGTGGCCGGCGCGATGGGCAGCTACCGCGTGTGGATCACCAAGGCCACCTCCGACCGCTGGACCCGGCGCGAGAAGCTGAGCAACGACCCGCTCGATTCGACCTTCGTGTACGGGAACTTCCGCGCCATCTACAACGCCGGCGCCCAGTACAGCGGCAGCCCGTACCACGCCCCGGGCTACTCCGGGCCGACCAGCGGCAACTGCGACTACGTGGTCGTCTTCCAGAACGACGAACCGCTCCTCGGCGAGACCGGCCTGAACCTGCTCCAGCCCGGGAACGGCGGCGGGGACTCGACCGGGCAGCAGGAGAAGCACGCGTACTGGATCGGCGCGCAGCTCGGCCTGCCCTTCTGCCATCGCCGGCCCGTCCTGCTCTACGTCAACGGGGTCAAGCGCGGCCAGGTCTACGACGACGCCCAGCAGCCGAACGGCGATTACATCCGTCAATGGTTCCCGGACGACGCGGACGGCGAGCTGCGCAAGATCCAGCTCTGGTTCGAGTTCGACAACGCCGGCTCGGCGTTCGACGCCGTGGGCGCCGACCTTTCCCGCTACACGACGACCGGCGGCGTGAAGAAGCGCGCGCGCTACCGCTGGAACTGGCCGCTCCGCTCCTACGGCAACGACCCGAACGATTTCACCAACCTGTTCCGGCTGGTCGATGCCGTGGCCACACCCGTCGGCGGCGACACCTACACGCGCACGCTCCAGGACGCGACCGACGTGGACGAGTGGTACCGCACGCACGTGACCGAGCACATCGTCGGCAACAACGACAGCTACAGCTACGGCGGCGGACAGAACATGTACGCCTACAAGCCGGCGAACGGCCCTTGGAAGCTGCTCATCTGGGACATCGACTTCGCCTTCGCCGCCGCCACCCCGACCAGCGACATGGTCGGTATCGGCGGCCAGAACGCCGGCCCGGTGAACACCCACGCGCCCTTCGCCCGTTTGTACCACCAGGCGATGCTCGACGCGGCCGAGGGACCGCTGCTGGCCGAACGCTCCAGCCCCGTCCTCGACGCGCGCTACAACGGCATGCGCACCAACGGCGCCACCGGCATCGCCAGCGCCAGCGGCATCAAGAGCTTCGTCGCCAGCCGGCGCACCTACATCCTCGGCCTGGTCGCCAAGAAGGCCGCGGCCCTCGCCTTCACGCTCAACGGCGGCGCCGACCTCGACGTGGGCGCCAACCTGCTGAACCTCACCGGCACCGCCCCGCTCAACGTCCGCGTGCTCACGCTCAACGGCCGGCCGCTCGACGTCACCTGGAACACGATCTCCAACTGGACCGCCCGCGTGCCCCTGCTGCCCGGCACCAACGAGTTCGTGCTCGCCGGGCTCGACGCCCGCGGAACGCCCGTCACCAACGCGCCGGCGACGATGCGCGTGAACTTCACCGGCACCCAAGAACCGCCGGAGGGCCGCGTCGTCTTCAGCGAGGTGATGCACCACCCCGCCGTCCCCGGCGCGGGCTACATCGAGCTCCGCAACCTCTCCCCGTCGGCCGCGCACGACCTCAGCGGTTGGCGGATCGACGGCGTCGGGTTCACCTTCCCCGCCGGCAGCGTCCTCCCGCCCGGCAGCTACGGGCTCGTGGTCGAGGACGCCTCGGCCTTCTCCCGCACCTACGGCCCGGTGCTGAAGCCCCTGGGCGTCTTCCCCGGTCATCTCGACCGCGACGGCGAGACGCTCCGCTTGGTCCGGCCCGGGACACCGCCCGCGACCGACCTGGTCGTGGACACCTTCGCCTTCGAGTCCGGTCCGCCATGGCCGGCCGCCGCGCTGGCCGGCAACTCCCTTCAGCTCATCGACGCGGCGCAGGACAACCGACGCGTCGCCAACTGGTCGGCCGGCGCCCCCACGCCCGGCCGCGTCAACACCGGCGCCCAGGTCCTGCCGGCGCTCGCCCCCGTGTGGTTGAACGAGTTGCAGACCGAGAACATCACCGGCCCGACCGACGTGCTCGGCGCCCACGAACCGTGGGTCGAGCTCTTCAACGACAGCGCGGCCAACGCCAACCTGACCGGCTGCTATCTCTCGGATTCGTTGAGCGCGCCGACCCGATGGGGATTCCCCGCCGGCACCACGTTGATCGCCGGCCGCCGTCTCCTGGTCTGGCTCGACGGCGACCCGGGCCAGACCTCGGCCGGCCAACCGCACACCAGCTTCCGCGCCGGCCCCGAAGGGGTGCTCGTGCTCAGCCAGGTCGCCGGCGGACGCACCAACATCCTCGACTACATCCGTTATTCAGCGACCGGTCCCGACCGGTCCTACGGCGACTTCCCGGACGGCGATCCGGGCGCCCGGCACGTGTTCGCCATCCCGACGCCGCGCACGGCCAATTCCCTCGCCACGCCGCCGCTGGCGGTCTTCATCAACGAGTGGATGGCCGACAACCTGTCCACCATCGCCGACCGGGCGGACGGCGCGTTCAAGGACTGGTTCGAGCTCCACAACGCCGGGACCGCCGCCGCCGACCTCTCCGGGTACTTCCTCGCGAACTCGCTCACCAACCGCGCGCAATCCCCCGTCCCCTCCGGCACCGTCATCCCGGCCGGCGCGGACCTGCTGGTCTGGGCCGACAAGAAACCCCAGCTCAACGGCCTGGTCGACGGCGACCTGCACGCGGACTTCAAGCTGTCCGCGGGCGGCGAGGCCATCGCGCTCTTCGCGCCGGACGGCACGCTGGTCGACGCCGTCACCTTCGGTCCGCAGGCAGCTGATGTCAGCGAAG
>CANGMH010000173.1 GCA_947454005.1 Verrucomicrobiota bacterium | reverse complement strand
GCTGAAACGGGTGCTCCCCAACTTCAAACCCGGCAGCCGTCTGCTCGTCCTCAACGACGAGGCGCATCATTGTTACCTGCCCAAGGCCGATGAAGACCGCGCCAAGGCCGAGGGCGAGGACGCCGAAGAAGAGAACAAGCGCGCCGCCGTCTGGTTCTCCGGCCTGAGGGAGATCGCCCGGCGCTTCAAGGTGCGTGCTGTCTATGATCTCAGTGCCACCCCGTATTATCTCGCCGGCTCCGGCTATGAACCCTACAGCTTGTTTCCCTGGGTGGTTTCGGACTTTGGTCTCACCGAAGCCATCGAGTCCGGCCTGGTGAAGATCCCCTTCCTTCCGACCCGCGACGATACCGACCGGATCAGCGAGCCGGTCCTCCGAAATCTCTACGCCCACGTCAAGGATGAGCTTCCCCGCGCCGGTCAGCGCACCCAGCGTGCTCGTGCGGCCGAGAAGGGGCCGGCCGTGAGCGAAGCTCCGCCGAAGATCCCGCCTACCCTCCAAGCCGCGCTCGACCAGTTCTATCAACACTACGACGACGACTTCCGGCGCAAAGGGCAGCTCGCTTTCGAGACGGCCCCGCCCGTTTTCATCGTCGTGTGCAACAACACCTCCGTCTCCAAGGAGGTCTTCAAGTTCATCGCCGGCTACGAACAGACGCCTGCCGGGGACGATTCCTCCGCCGCTCCCGTCGTGGTCGAGGGGCGCTACGACCTGTTCTCCAACTACGACAAGCAGACCCGCCGACCGCTCGCCCGGCCCTCCACCCTGCTAATCGACTCCGACGCGCTCGAGAACTCCGGCCAGATTGATGATTCCTTCCGCCGCGTCTTTGCCCCTGAATTCGCCCAATTCAAGCGAGACTACGCCCGCCTCCACGGCTCCGGCGCCGCCAGCGAGATCACCGACGCGGAGATCCTCCGCGAGGTCGTCAACACCGTGGGAAAGCGTGGCACGCTCGGGGCCTACGTCCGTTGCGTGGTCTCCGTCTCGATGCTCACGGAAGGCTGGGACGCCAACACCGTCACGCACATCGTCGGAATCCGCGCTTTCGGTTCCCAGCTCCTCTGCGAACAGGTCGCGGGACGCGCCCTCCGGCGAAAGAGCTACCAGCTCGCCCCCTACGATCCGAAGACCGGCGAACTGCTCAGCAAGGAGACCGAGAAGCGCCGCAAACGCGAGGCGCTCCGGGAACACCGGCCCGCCGGCGTCCTCTACAAATTCCCGCCCGAATACGCCCACATCATCGGCGTGCCGTTCAAGCTCTTCAAATCGGGCAGCTCCACCCTGCCTGATCCGGTCGAGACCACCCGCATCACCGCTGTGGAGGAGCGCGCAACCCGCTGCGAGATCGTCTTTCCCGACCTTGAAGGCTATCGCCTCGGATACCCCGAAGGCCCGCTCTGCGCCGACTTCACTCGTATCGATGACTACGAGATCCCCGCGAACTCTATCCCGACCAAGACCGCCTTGGAGACGGCCGTCTCCGCCGGTGAGGTCGTCCTCACGCTCGACGACCTGCTCGCGCTCCGGGAGGCACCCATCCTCTTCCGCATCACCAAGGACCTGGTCCGCGACCACTTCTCCGACGATCCTGCCGCGCCCGCCTTCTACCGCTTTTCCGAGCTGCTCGCCATCGTCGAGGAATGGTATTCCACCAAAGTCCGCGTCCTCGGCAAAGGCCCAGAGTGGAAGAAACTCCTCTACTACGCCGACCCCAAGAAGGTCGTCGCCCATGTGGCCCGCGCGATCGGCACCGGTCCGGCCGGTGTGGCGTCCATCCGCGGCATCCTCAACTACTACAACCCCACCGGAAGCACCCGTTTCGTCCACGGCAACACGACCAAGGAGACATGCCCCGCTCTGCACAGCCATGTGAACGCCGTCGTGCTCGATAGCGGCTGGGAAGGACAGGTCGCCAAAGTGCTCGATGATCTCGCCGCGGACGGACGCATCGTCTCCTGGGTGAAGAACCACTTCCTCGGCTTCCGCATCCCCTACGTGGACAAGCAGGGCCAATCCCGCGACTACCTGCCCGATTTCATCGTCCGGGTGGACGACGGCCCGCACCGGCCTCTCCGCCTCATCATCGAGGTCACGGGCGCGCGCCGTGACAAACCCGAGAAGATCTGGACCGTCACCGAGCGCTGGCTCCCCGCCGTCAACAACCTCCCGGCTTCCCGAGGTCTTGGCCGCTGGGACTTCCTCGAACTCGCCGGCGAGACCCAGGTCGCCGATTTCCGCAACATCCTCCTCAGGTGGCTCGACGCCCCCGCCGACGCCAAGCCCCGCGTCCGCGCAGGCGTGATGGAACTACGGCGCGAGTTCGAGCATGTGAACGGGCCGATAACCGAGGACTTCGAGTTGCCACCGCGTCGTGGTTCCAAGCCCGCCATCAGCTTAGATTGAGCCATGTCGCGCATCCACCTCCTCGACACCTCGGTCTACAGCCAACCCATCCGGCGCACGATGCAGGCCGGGGTCGCCGCCCGTTGGCCGACGATGGACCAGGACACCGTCGCGATCTCCGCCATCTGCGAAGCCGAGGTGCTGTTCGGTCTGAACAAAAGCGGCTCCGAGCGGATGCGCGACATCTACAGCTCCGTTCTCCGCGGCCGGTTCCAGGTCCTCCCGGTCGATGCTGAAGTCGCCGCGACCTACGCCGACCTGCGTGCCGATTGTGAACGGATGGGTATCAAAGTGGAGGACATGGATCTCCTCATCGCTGCCACCGCCAAGACGCACGGGTTGATCGTCGCCACGCTGAACGTCTCCGACTTCGCTCGCATCCCTGGTTTGACAGTCGAGGATTGGTCCGCTCCACCGCCCACCGCTTCGGCCTGACCCCCTTCCGCCATGCCCGATCCCAAGCCCATCAAAGCCTTCAAGCACAAGCACGCCACGCGTGCAGCCATCCCCTCGCACGAGGAGGCCGGGGCCGAGGCTGCTTCACCGAAGGTCGCCAAGGGCCCGACGACTGCCTCCTACCCGAAGAATCCCGTCGTCCACCGCGGGCAGGACCCCGAACTTTTCTGGCTCAACAAATACGGCGCCGACGATCTCGCCGACAAACTCCCCATCGATATCCGCTCGCTCTACCGCCACGAGCACATCCAGCCGGAGATGCTCCTGCCGAGCCTGATGCGCGTCGTGAAGACCGACGCCGATCAGGGCGACCTCTTCGGCTCCGGCGATTTCTTCTCCCAAGCCTTCGGCAAGACCGACGAGCTCACCAAGCCCGGCGAATATTATTACAAGCACCGGGAGTGGACCAACCGCCTCATCCAGGGCGACTCTCTCCTCGTCATGGCCTCGCTCCTCGAACGCGAGGGCATGGCCGGCGCCGTGCAGTGCATCTACCTCGATCCGCCCTACGGCATCAAATACGGCTCCAACTGGCAGATCCGCCTCAACAACCGCACCGTCACCGACGGCCAGGATGACTCCCTCTCCGGCGAGCCCGAGCAGATCAAAGCCTTCCGCGACACTTGGGAACTCGGCATCCACTCCTACCTGAGCTACCTCCGCGACCGCCTGCTCGTCGCCAAGGATCTGTTGCACGCCTCCGGCTCCTGCTTCGTCCAGATCTCCGACGAAAACGTCCACCTCGTCCGAAACCTAATGGATGAAATTATGGGGAGCGAAAATTTCGTCGCGTTCATAACATTCCGGAAAGGCATGGCTCTCAAATCCGATGTGATGCCGGGTGTCTGCGACTACATCGTTTGGTATGCAAAAAACCGAGATAGTTTGAAGAGCCGCCCGCTGTTTTCTGCAAAGGGCCTCGGAGCAGAAAGCGGTTACACCCATGTCGAACTGCCTTCTGGTGAAACACGCGCACTCAGCCCTGAAGAGACGAATGGGGCCGAGCAATTGCCGCATGGCTCACGCGTTTTCGGAACTCAACCGCTACATGCGGCTGGAATGAATCGCTCCTGCATGTTCCCAGTTCAGTTCGCTGGTGAGTCAGTTCCTGCACCTTCGCAGGGATGGAAAACCAGCGAGCATGGGATGAAGAAGCTAATCGAGGCTAAGCGAATCGTGCGCGCCGGGAAGGCACTTCGCTACAAAATATATTTAGATGACTACCCCGTGACGCGAGTCTCCAATCTATGGCACGATTTCGTCGTCGCTGCTCACAAGCTCTATGTAGTGCAAACCGCAGAGCGAGTGGTTCAACGCTGCATCCTCATGAGTACCGACCCTGGCGATCTCGTGCTCGACCCGACGTGCGGCAGTGGCACTACCGCCTACGTCGCCGAGCAGTGGGGCAGGCGTTGGATTACCGTCGATACCTCCCGCATCGCGCTCAGCCTCGCTAAGCAGCGGCTGATGACTGCGCGTTTCCCCTACTACAAGCTCTACGACTCCCAGGCGTGTGATCTCCGCCAAGGCTTCATCTACAAAAAGGTCCCTCACGTCACGCTCGGCTCCATCGCCAACAGCGAACCCACTGCCGAGGAGACGCTCTACGACCAGCCCGAGGTGGACGCGAAGCGCCTGCGTATCGCCGGCCCATTCACCGTCGAGACGCTCCAAAACTTTGAGCCGGTCTCGCCTGCCGCCCTCGCCGCCGCGCGCAAGAGCGACGCCGAGATGGGCAAGTTCGAGGACGTCATCTTCGAGCACCTCAAAAGCGCCGGTGTGAAGACCGGCGACAAATCGGAAAACGCCGTCTTCCACCGCATCGACCGCCTCGCCGACGCCGATCTCCACGCCGAGGGTTTCTACAAGAGCGCCAACGGCGAAGCCAAAGCCTACCTCCACATCGGTCCCAAGTTCGGCACCGTCTCCAAGCAAGCCGTCAACAACGCCACCAAGGCCTGCCGCCGCCGCGGCGATGCCGACTGGCTCATCGTCCTCGGCTTCAGCTTCGAGAGCGACATCGAGAGCAAGTCCGTCACGACGAGCCAGGGCCAGTTTCAGGTCACGAAGGTCCGCATGCACGACGATCTCTTGCAGGAAGGCCTGCTCAAGAAGGACAAGAAGGCCGCCAGCTTCGTCACCATCGGCGAGCCCGACATCGCGCTGCACGTTTCGGGTAGCGGACGAGCTAAGGAGGCCGACCGCCTCGTCACCTCGTCGGCTACGGAGCAAACCGCCACCGTCGAAATCAAAGGCCTCGATATCTACGACCCCATCAAGGACGAGGTGAAGAGCCGCGACGTGCACGACATCGCCTACTGGATGGTCGATACCGACTACGACGGCGCCAACTTCATCGTCCGCCAAGCCTTCTTCTGCGGCGGCGACAAAGACGAGTTCGCAGCATGGAGGAAGGGGCTCGAAAATTTGGCCCTCCTCGGCGCTAAGAAAAAGGCGGAGAAGACGCTGAAGATCGAGATCGACGAAGAAGCCTTCGCCCGACTTTATGGCCACCAGAGCCACCCGTTCCCCGTGAAACCCGGCCAACAGATCGCCGTGCGCGTCATAAGCCAATTTGGCGAGGAGACGACGAAGATCATACATGCCAAGTGACCAAGCCGGCCGTTGGAATCGAAAGGAACCATGGATCGCAAGAATCAAAGACTCGGAGCCTGGATCTTCGGGAGTCTCACCCTGATCTTCCTGATGTTCGTATATCTGCGGGGCGGCAACACCCACGATCCGGTCATCCGGCTGATCGCGTCGATCTTGGCGGGCCTGATGGGCTTCTTCCTCACCGGTTCGATGAGGCTGGTGACGGAGGGCAGATTCGCCACGTGGGGCAAGGTCACGATCCAGGCCGGCGGCGGCGCGGCGTTTTTCACCCTGATCTGGCTGAGCTGGCCCAAGGAGCCGGTGATACCGGTGAAGGTCGTCGCCGACGAGGCGGCGGCCGCGGCCGTGAAGGAACTGCTGGCCGACCCCAAGCGACTTGAACAACTGGCCAAGTCGGCGGCGCGGAAAGGCCCGGAAGGCGATGCCGCCGTCCAAGAACTGCTGGCGTTGAAACCCAGATTAGACCGGGCGGTGGCCCAGTTGGAAAACCAGGCGGCCAAAACGCCGCTTCCGCAGGATGTCCGGGAGCAGCTCGATTTCGTCCAGAAGACATTGAGCCGATTCCGGCTCACGCTGATGCACCGACTGGCGATCGGTTTGCGGGAGTTGGAGATGGATTCCACCCCGCTGGATTCGATCGTGGAGGAGACCGGGCTGCCTGCGGTGGCCGACCTTCAGATCCGTCTCCTGCTGCCCCGGGCAAAGCTCAAGGAGGCGCTGCCGAAAGGTTTTTCGACCTGGTCGCCGGCACTGCGGGCCAATTGGGTGGAGGAGGCTTCTGATTTCGTGGTCCTGGCCCGCTCGCTGAAGTATTCTGAGTCCGGTCCCGAGGCGATACTCCTGTTCGAGAAGTCGCGGCCGGGAGGCACCTCTGTCAATGCCGTCCACTATGACGGTAGCATACAGACCTACGATAAGACCGAGTTTCGTCGTTCGGTGGAGAAGCAGGCCGGCACCTGGCGAGAATCTTGGGACAGGAAAATCGTCCTCGCTGAAGAGCCGGCGAAGAGGTGACGGGCATCGCTGTTTTCAGTCGCAGGGGTGATTGGTAGGAAGGCCGACGGCGACGGATCCGTGCGCTCCGCGTCAATCGGTCACGGTTCGACCGGACCGCAGTGGCGCTTGGGTGCAGCCTCGACAGGTGATTTTCTGCTCGTGAGGCCGGGCGGCGACGCGTTGAAGGTGACGACGACGGGAATCTCCGGCTTCGACCGCAGCTTGATTCTCGCGGTACCGCCGGAACGATCCGGTCGAGGCTCGTCACCGCGTGGCTTCCGTGCGTCCGGCGATCGGATTGGCATCCAGGCGCCCGGCGTCAGGCGAAGATCACCGTCCGGTTCCCGCTGAGGAACACGCGGTCCTCGAAGACCAGCCGCAGCGCGTGCGCGAGGACCATCTGCTCCACGTCGCGGCCGGACCGGACCAGTTCCTCCGCGGTGTGCGAATGGTCCACCGGCACGACCTGCTGGACGATGATCGGGCCGGCATCCAGCTCGTCGGTGACGAAATGGGCGGTGGCTCCGATGACCTTCACGCCGCGCTCGAAGGCCTGGTGGTAGGGCCGCGCGCCGGCGAAGGCCGGAAGGAACGAGTGGTGGATGTTCACCAGCCGCGCCGGGAACTCCGCGACGAAGGACGACCCGAGCACGCGCATGTATTTCGCGAGCACCACGTAGTCCGGCCGGTACTGCCGCACCGCGGCGAGCACCTGCGCCTCGTGGACCTCCCGGGGCAGGTCGCCGTGGGGCAGGTGATGGAACGGCAGGTCGAACTTCCGGACCAGCGGCTCCAGCACCGCATGGTTGCTGATGACCGCGAGCACGCGTGCGTCGAGCTCGCGGAACGAATCCCGCACCAGGATGTCGGCGAGGCAGTGGTGCTCCTTCGACGCGACAACGACCACGCGCTTGGGCTCCGCATCCGACAGCCGCACCGCCGCGCCTTCCGGCAGCACGGCGCGGAGATCGGCGAGCAATCCTTCGCGGTCGATGTCGCCCTCGAACTCCGTCCGCATGAAGAAGCGGTCCGCCACGCGGTCCACGAACTCTTGGTTGCCGACGATGTTGGCGCCGCGGCGGAACAGGACCCCGGTGATGGAGTGGACCAATCCCGGGCGGTCGGGGCATTCGACGAGGAGGACGACGGGTCTCATTGTTTCGCGCGGACATTGCCAGAGCCGCGGGCAAGAAGAGAAGCCGCGGCGAAAGCCGGTCGCAGATCGGACCGCGGGCCCCTTCAGCGGCCGATGTCCTGGTAGAGCACCGCCAGCCGGCGCGCGTGCTCGTCGTAGGCGGCCTCGAAGATCTCCGTCGCGCGGGCGCGTCCGACCAGCGCGCCGGCGGTGAGCACCTTCGGCGGCCGGCCGGCCTCGGTGAGCCGTCGGGCGACCTCGGCCTTGATGGAGTTCACCAGCAGGCAACCGCCCACCGTCGATCCCGGCGCCACCGGGGTGTCCAGTCCGGGCACCTTCACCATCGCGTCGCCGACCGGCGCGCCGGTGTCGAGCACGAGGTCGGCGAAGTCCTGGAGCTTCTTGCCGTCCGGGCGTTGGCTGTTGCTGGCCTCGCTGTGCCGGCGCGAGATGATCGCCACGACCTTCACGCCGCGCCGCTGGAACTCCTCGGCCATCTCGATGGGCACCACGTTGCAACCGCTCGACGACACGACGAGCGCGGAATCGAGCGGCGAGAGGTCGAAGTTGCGCAGGATCCGGCCGGCGAGCCCGGGCACGTTCTCCAGGAACATCGCCTGCCGCTGGCCGTTCGCGCCGACCACGAGGTTGTGGAACGAGAGCGACAGCTCGACGATCGGGTTGAACCCGGGGAAGGAGCCGTAGCGCGGCCACATCTCCTCGACGAGGATGCGGCTATGGCCCGAGCCGAAGAGATGGACCATCCGTCCGGCGAGGATGGTCGCGGCGAAGAGGTCGGCCGTCCGCTCGATGAGCGGGGTCTGGGCTTCGACGACGTCCACCAAGGCGCGGCAATGTCGGAGATAATCGGCGGTCACGCGTCCGTCCTAGCCGCTGGTGGGAGGTGGAGGAAGCGGATTCATCCCGGCCCGGCATGTGGCGGGGCGGACTCTCGCGCCCGGTTTCCCGACGATCCTACGCCCGCATCATGTACCGGGTGAGCGCCACGTAGCGCAGGAGGTCGATCGTCTCGCCACGGGCGGTGGCCGGGATGCCGATCTCGGTGAACGCGGACTGGAGCTGGTCCTCGGGCCACCGGGTCTTGAGCAGCTTGAGCATCATCTTGCGGCGTTGCGAGAAGGCCAGCTTCACGAGCTGGGTGAAGACCTTCGCCTCCGCGTGGGTGAGCAGGGGCTCCGGTCGCCGGACGAGCGTGAGGCACGCGGAATCGACGTCGGGCGTGGGGAAGAAGCAGCTCCCGGGGATCTTGAACCAGCCGCGCGGCTCGTAGCGGAGCTGGAGCAG
>CANGMH010000172.1 GCA_947454005.1 Verrucomicrobiota bacterium | reverse complement strand
GCCACCAACGTGGAGTCGACCAAGAGCTCGCCCACCCAATAGCCCTCCGGCTTCTGCTCGGAGAACAGAAATGCCTGGGACCGGGTGATGGCCTCGTCGAGCCGGGGATCTTTTCGGGAAGACGCGGTCGGACCCGCCGTCGTGGCCGCCGGTCTGCCCGTCGCGGCCGGGACACTCGTCACGGACATGCGGGCGAGGATGCGAACGGACCGCGATGTGTAAAGGGGTTTGTGCCGGGTCGCCGACGACGGTCCGATGTGCTGCATTCCCCTTCCCTCCCCCCCCATTTCGGCCTTTCCGCCGCGCGGTCCGTGCGTAGCGTCCGGTCGTGTCCTCTTTGTGGCGTTCTCTCGGGTTGTCGGCCCGCGCGGCCGGATCGTGGCTTTCCTCGACGCTCGCGGCGACCAACGACCCCGTCGTCCGCATGCTCGTCCCCGGCTTCACCGTGACCGAGCTGCCGGTCCGTCTCTCGAACCAGGACAACCTTCGCTTCGCACCGGACGGAACTTTGACCGCCCTCGGCTACGACGGCCGTGTCTGGCGTCTGCGCGACACCGACGGCGATGGTCTGGAAGACACCGCCGAACCGTTCTGGGACCGCCCCACGATCAGCGTCCCGGTGGGCATGGCGTGGACCACCCAAGGCCTCTACGTCGCCTCCCATGGCAAAGTGTCGCTGCTCCGCGACACCGACGGGGACGGCCGCGCCGACACCGAGGACGTCGTCGTGTCCGATTGGCCCGCGACCGACGGCACCAGCGGCGGCGTCGATGCCTCCGCCCTGACGCTCGATCCCGCGGGCAACATCTACTTCGGCCTGCTCGTCGCCGATTACTCCAACGCGTACCGCCTCCGCAAACGGAAGGACCTCCGCCCCGAGGACAAGGCATGGCTCGCCGCGAACGGACGCGCCGCGGAAGGCGATCCCGAGGAAGAGGTCTCGCTCTACGACATCGCGTCGCGCCGCGGGACGATCCAGCGCTTCAGCCCGCGCTCGAAGAACCTCGTCACCATCGCCACCGGCATCCGAGTCCCCTACGCGCTCGCCTTCAACCGCGCCGGCGATCTGTTCAACACCGACCAAGAGGGCGAGACCTGGATGCCCGACGGCAATCCGCTCGACGAGCTGAACCACATCGTCATCGGCCGCAACTACGGCTTCCCGCCCCGCCACGACCGTTGGCTCCCGGACCTCGTGAGCGAACCGCCCGTGATCGCCTTCGGCCCGCAGCACCAGAGCACCTGCGGATTGGTCTTCAACGAACCCCGCACCGCGCTCAACGCCGACGCCGCCGCGAGGTCCGGTGCGTTGCCGGCCCCGTCCACCACGCGCCTCCCGGCTCCGCCCTTGCCCGTGCCGCGGAGCCGGAAGGACGCGCCCCCTGCCCCGCCGCTCCCTCCCGGCAGCAACGGCGATGCTCCGGTGACGGTCCGCGCGCCGCTTCCCGCCGCGCCGGCGCAAGGTCTCTTCGGACCGGCCGCGTGGGAAGGCGACGCCTTCGTCGCGGGCGAATCCCGCGGCAAGATCTGGCGCACGCGACTGGTCAAGACTCCCCGCGGCTACGTCGGCAAGAGCCAGCTCATCGCGCGCCTCTCGATGCTCTCGATGGATCTCGCCATCTCGCCGAAAGGCGATCTCTACGTCTGCTGCCACAGCGGTCCGCCCGATTGGGGCACCGGCCCGAAAGGCGAGGGCAAGATCTTCAAGATCTCCTACACCGACGCCAAGGCGCCCCAGCCGGTCGTCGTCTGGCCGGCGTCCCCGACCGAGGTGCGCGTGGCCTTCGACCGGCCGCTCGATGCCGCCTCGGCCGGATCATCGACGCCGTCCATCGAGTTCGGCGAGTACGTCCGCGCCGCTGATCGTTTCGAGACGCTCAAGCCGCCCTACGCCGTTGTCGGACAACAAGCAGCCACGCCGCGCGGACACCTGACCGTCCATCGCACCCGCTTGGAGGATGGCGGCCGCACCTTGGTCATCGGTACCGATCCGCATCCGCTCGCCGTGACCTACGCCCTGACGCTTCCAAGGGTGAAGGCCGCCGGCGAACCGGGCGCCGGAACGACGCTCGACCTGGATTACGACCTGTCCGGCGTCGAAGCCGCGCTCACCGCGCCCGGAAAACCCGACCGCCGTCTCTGGCAACCGCATCCCGACGCCGAGATCGCCGCCGCCTTGACCCGCGGATCCGCCGCGCACGACGCCTTCCGCGCCGTCCGCGACGGCCTCGGGATGACCATCACCGCCAAGGCCTACCTGCCCGCCGGCCTCCATCAGTTCGTCTGGCAATCGCCCGAGATCCAGGCGTCGGATCCGGAGTTCGATTTCATCTGGAAGGTCTCCACGCCCGACACGACCGCATCGCTGCAAGAGACGGGTCTGCGCATCGAAGGAGCGTCCACCAGCACCATCCGCCCCGGCCCGGCCCCGCGCGTCGCCTTCCGCACGCTTCCCTCGACCAACTGGGCGAATGCACCGCTGGCTTGGTTCCGCGTGCCTTGGGCCCCGGCCGCGGCCGGGTCGTCCGGCACCGACAGCCGGGCCACCTCGGCGGTCACCGGCGATTGGGAGAACGGCCGCGGCGCCTTCTTCGGCGACAAACTCCAGTGCGCGAAGTGCCACCGCATCCGCGGCGAAGGCGCGACCGTCGGACCCGACTTGAGCAACCTCGTCCACCGCGACGCCACCAGCGTGCTGCGGGACATCCGTGATCCCGACGCCACGCTGCATCCCGACCACGTGACCTACCTCGCGGTGCTGAAGAACGGCGAGACCGTGACCGGTTTCGTGCGGGCCTCGACCGACGACGCCGTCCGGCTGACCGACGCCACCGGCAGGGACACGGTCATCCCGCGCGCCGATCTCCAAGAATTGCATCCCACCGGTCGCAGCCTGATGCCGACCGGCCTGCTGGACAGCCTGAAGCCGTCCGAAGTGGACGACCTGATGACCTTCCTGCTCAAGGAACCCCCGACGCGGACGAAGGCCGAGGTGGAGCCGCTCCTCAAACGTCCGACCTCCAACCTCGGCAATCCGAAGTTGAAGATCGTCCTCGTCGCCTCGAAGCAGGACCACGGCCCGGGCCAGCACGATTATCCGGCCTGGCAGACGAAATGGCACCGGTTGCTCGGCACCTTGCCGCACGTCGACGCGTCCACCGCTTGGGAATGGCCGAGCGCCGCGCAGTTGGCCGATGCCGACGTGCTGGTCTTCTACTTCTGGAACCACGATTGGAGCGCATCCCGGTACGCGCAGCTCGATGCCTATCAGCAGCGCGGCGGCGGCGTGGTGGTGCTGCATTCCGCGACCATCGCCGACACCGAGCCGGAGAAGCTCGCCGAGCGCATCGGCCTATCGGCGCAGCCGGCCACGGTGAAGTATCGCCACACCGCCTTCGACCTGCACCTGGACCCGAAACATCCCCTAACGCGCGGACTACCGGAATGGCTGCCGTTCCTCGACGAGCCTTATTGGCCGATGATCGGCGATCCGGCGCGCATCACCGTGCTTGCCACGGCGTCCATGGACGGCGCCGAACGGCCGTTGGTCTGGACCTACCAGCGCGGCCAAGGACGCGTCTTCGCGAGTATCCTCGGCCATTACTTCTGGACGCTGGACGACCCGCTCTGGCGCCTGCTCTGCCTCCGCGGCATCGCCTGGGCCGCCGGACGCGACACCGATTCGCTGACTGCTTTGGCCACGGTTGAGGCGGTGGTGAAGTAGCGTACAAGCGAGCGCGTGGGGCGTAGGCGGTGGTGCCTGCGTGTTTGTTCGACTGGAAGGTGGGAAGCAGGACGCGGCGCCCCTCATTGCCCTCAACGTCTGTGCATGAAGCCTCGGGTTTGAGACCCAGCCCATAAGTAATGGTAGATTCCGGGTCTCTTTGGCCCAGCGCGAAGTCAAAGCGGTCTCTCTACGATGCATGTTGCCCACGGCATGTCCGGAATCACGCGTCCACGCGGCCCGGTAGATTGTACGGTCCCGTCGACTAGAGGCGGAACTCCCGGCGTGGTGGGGTCCGGATGCGCCCGTCGCCGCGGCTCGCTTCGACGTGCTGCCGATGCCACCGGTGCTGGGGGAAGCGACGAACGGGCGGCAGCCCGCCCTACCATCGAGGGTAGGGACCGCGATGCTTGACGCTCCGCGCGCGGCTCCGACACTGCGGGCATGCCGATCTACGAGTTCGCGTGCCCGCGATGCCGACGTGTCTACAGCTTCCTGTCCAAGCGCATCAACCCGTCCCACACGCCGACCTGTCCGAAGTGCGGCAGCAAGAAGCTCACGAAGGAGATGAGCGTCTTCGCCATGCCCAAGGGCGTCGCCGAACCCGCGTCGCAGCCGACCGGCGACGATGCCGGCGGTCCGCCCATGCCCGACCTCGATGATCCGCGCGTCGAGCGGGCGATGGCCGACATGGAGCGCGACATGGCCCATCTCGACGAGAACGATCCGAAGCACATGGCGCACATGCTCCGGAAGATGAAGGACATCATGCCCGACGGCACGATGCCCAAGGAGATGGACGTCGCCATCAAGCGCCTCGAGGCCGGCGAGGACCCCGACAAGATCGAGGAGGACATGGGCGACGTGCTCGGCGGCGCGATGGGCGACGATGGCGGTCCAGGCGGAGGAGGAGGAGGTGGCGGCTATTCCAAGGACGGCGGGCTCTACGACTATTGACGGAGGCCAAGGCGGTCGGCGGCGAAGCGGCCGACGCCGTCGCGTCGTCGCCTTCAGCAGCTGGTCGGCACCTGCTGGAGCACCTTCACGCAGTGCGGGACGGCACCGACGACAAAGCCGAGGCATTCCACCGCCCCGCTCGGTTTGCCCGGCAGACAGATCACCAGCGACCGGCCCACGACGGCGGCGAGGCCGCGCGACAGGATCGCGTTCGGCGTGATCGCCAGCGAACGCATGCGCATCGCCTCGCCGAATCCCGGGATCTCGCGGTCGGCGATCCCGAGGACGGCCTCGGGGGTCACGTCGCGCAGGGCGACACCGGTCCCGCCGGTGGTGAGCACCAGCGCGCAGCCTTGGTTGATCTGCTCGCGGACGGCGCGTTGGATCGCGCTCTTCTCGTCCGGCACGAGGGCCTCCGCGACGACCTGCCATCCGTGACCGGCAGCGGCCTGCTTGAGCGCCGGACCGCCGAGGTCCTCGTATTCGCCGCGCGAGGCCCGGTCCGAGATGGTGATGATGCCGCACTGGATCTGCATGGCGCGAGGTTGCCACAGGGGAGCCCCGGGAGAAAAGCGCTCTGGATGAGGACAAAGGAATCTGCGGATTGCCGTGTCCGGCACGCTGGCTAGGCTGCGCCCATGACGGATCCGACCGCCGGCAAATTCCAGCGCTTCCAGGCAGAGATGCAGACCCTCATCGACGAGGACGCGGTGGCCGAACAGGAGCCGCGGCTGAACCCGACCCAGCGCTTCGCCCATTTCTGGATCCTGGTCGGGCGCAACTTCCTGCGCAACCGCTGCCCGGTCCGCGCCTCCGCGCTGGCCTACACGACGCTGCTGGCCTTGGTGCCGTTGCTCGCGGTCTCGATCAGCGTGGCGACGCTCTTCCTTCCGCGAGAAGAGGAGAAGCAGAAGGAGAAGCTGCTCGAGCTGATCGACACCGCGATCCGCAACGTCGCCCCTTCGCTCGGCCTCGCGGAGGACGGCGCGCACGCTGGGATGCAGCCGACGGCTGCCAGCGATCCCGACCGGCTTCGACGGACGAGGGAGGCGGCCCCGGCGCCCGGCGAGAGCACCGCGGAGAGCAAGGCGGCGGTCGCGAAACCGCGCGCGAAGGTCGCCGACGAGATCGTGAAGTTCGTGGGCAACATCCGCTTCGGCACCATCGGGGCGACGGCCATGGCCGGCCTGCTCTTCGTGGCCATCTCGCTCATGCGGACCGTCGAAGCGGCCTTCAACGACATCTGGGGCGTCGCGCGGGGCCGGTCCTGGTTCATGAGCATCGTGCTCTACTGGGCGGTGATCACGCTCGGCCCGGTGGTGGTGCTGCTCGCCAAGGGCGCGAACTACCTCGATTACCTGCCCTTCATGCACCTCTCGGCGAACTGGAGCCAGAAGACCTTCGTGGGGCAGATGCTGTCCTACTTCTCGTTCCTCTTCCCCATCGCGCTGATGGGCGTGGCGTTCGCGGCGCTTTACCTCTGGATGCCGAACACCCGGGTGCAATGGCAGGCCGCGCTCGTCGGCGGACTCGTCGCGGCGGCGCTCTGGACCATGAACGGCCGGCTGTCCGCCTTCTACAATTCCAAGGTCGTGACCTACAACGCGATCTACGGATCCCTCGGGATCGTGCCGCTCTTCCTGGTCGGGATGTACTTCTCGTGGATCATCCTGCTCTTCGGGTCGCAGACGGCCTACGTCTTCCAGCATCGCCACGCCTATCTCCAGGAACGCCGCGCCGGACGGGTGCACCAGCAAGGACGCGAGTTCATCGCGCTACGGCTGATGACCCATCTGGGCGAACGCTTCTTGAAGGGCGAGAAACCCGCCAACGCCTCGCAGCTCGCCGACCGCTTCGGCGTCCCGCCCAAGCTGACCAAGGACCTGCTCCAAGGCCTCGTGGCGGCGAACCTCGTCGTCGAGGTCGCCGGCATCGAGACGGGCTACGCCCCGGGACGCCCCCTCGCCCAGATCACCGCCCGGGATGTCCTGCGCGCGCTCCGCGCCGGCCAAGGCCACGACTTGGCGACCAACGCAGACGCGGCCCGGCCGCTGGTGAAGCTGGAGTTCGAAAGCATCCTCGCCGCCGAGGACGCCCAGGCCGGCGGCGTGGCGATCGAAGACCTTGCCCGTCGCACGCTCGCGGCTCCGTCGACCTCGCCGACGCCGGTGACCTGAACTTCGGGCAGCGCCCGTCAGTGACCGACCGAGGTGGCGCGGTTGCCGAGGAACTGTCCCAAGCTCTGGGCTCCCGACCGGTCGAGGTCGGCCCGGGTGATCACCCTCACGGGCTGCACCGTGTTCACGTAGGTGTTGCCCGCGACCGTCGGCACGACCGGGATGTGCGTGCCGGTGATGGCGACTTTCTTCTGGGCCTTGGCCGGTTTGGCGGCGCAACCGTCTTCGCAACAAGCCGCAGCTTTCGCGGCCTTCTTTTCGGCAGCTTGGGCGGTCACGACGGCGAACACGATCGCAGTCAGAGGGAGGAGGAGTTTCATGGTCTTCATGGAGGTCGGAATCTGGCCTACCACTTGGGCACGGGCTCCGCAAGCTGCCATCCGGCCCTCCGGAGCGATCGATGCGCGAGGCTCCGCCGGTGCGTCCGCACAATCGCGTTGGCAAACCATGGCCCGGCCGCATCCTTCGCGCCATGCAGACATTCCGGACGGTGGGCTCCATGCAACGGGCCGCACTGGCATGGCGGCGCACGGGTCGGCGCATCGGTTTCGTGCCGACGATGGGCTATCTCCACGACGGCCACATGAGCTTGGTGCGCGAGGCCCGACGACTCGTCGGTCCGAAGGGCATCGTGGTCGTGAGCATCTACGTCAACCCGACGCAGTTCGCGCCGACCGAGGACCTGGCCAAGTATCCCCGCGACCTGAAACGCGACTATTCGCTGTGCCGCGGTGAAGGCGTGGACGCCGTGTTCCTGCCGTCCGATGCCGCGATGTACCCGGGCAAGTCCGAAGGCCGGTATTCGACCTATGTCGTCGAGGAACGGCTCACCCAAGGCATGGAAGGCGCGTCGCGACCGACCCATTTCCGGGGCGTCACCACCGTGGTCGCCAAGCTCTTCAACTGCGTCCTGCCCGACGTGGCGGTGTTCGGTGCGAAAGATTGGCAGCAGGCCGCCGTGATCACCCGCATGACGAGCGACCTGAACTTCCCTCTCAAGGTCGTGGTCGCCAAGACGCGGCGAGAAAAGGACGGCCTCGCGATGAGCTCGCGCAACGCCTATCTCTCCACGGACGAACGAGCGCAGGCCACGGTGCTCCGGCGCGCGCTCGATGCCGCGAAACGGGCGGTCGCCAAAGGCCCGGTCCCCGCCGCCGAGTTGACCAAGGCGGTCGCCCGGCTGATCGCCACCCAACCGGCCGCGAGCCTCGACTACGTGGCCTTCTTCGACGCCAAGACCTTGGAGCCCGTGGCCGCCGTCACCCGCGGAAGCCACATGGCGCTCGCGGTCCGGCTGGGCAAGACCCGGCTCATCGACAACGACCGCCTGTGATCCGCGGACCGCGCCGGATGCGGAAGGCCGGAAAGGCCGGTCCGGGCGGGCATGAAAAAGCCCGGCGGCCTTCCGGCCCACCGGGCAAGCAAGCGGGGGCGGACGCTCCGCCGGCGCGTCACTTCGCCTTCAACGCCTCTTCGATAGCGGCGATGACCTCGGGCGAGTCGGGGGTGGTCTTCGGGGCGAACCGCTTGAGCACGGTGCCGTCCTTGCCGACGAGGAACTTGCCGAAGTTCCATTCGACATCACCCGGGAACTTGGCGCCGGGGCCGGTGAGCGCGGCGTAGAGCGGATGCTGTTCCGGTCCCTTCACGTGGAGCTTCTCCATGAGCGGGAACGACACGTCGTACTTGGTCTTGCAGAACGTCTTGATGTCCTCGGCGGTGCCGGGCTCCTGTCCGGCGAAATCGTTGCAGGGAAAGCCGACGACCGTGAAGCCCTTGGCCTTGAATTTCTTGTGGGTCGCTTCGAGGGCCGAGTACTGCGGCGTGAGGCCGCACTTGGAGGCGACGTTGACCACGAGCACGACCTTGCCCTTGTAGGCGGCGAGCGAGGTGGCCTTGCCATCGATGTCGTTCACGGGGATCTCACGGAGGGACGACGTGGCGGCGGCGAGGGCGGTCATGGCGAGGAGGACGGACGTGATCAGGGGCTTGATGGGCTTCATAGGGGGTGTGAGGCGATGGTTGCTGAGAATCGATGGCAGGACGGTCTCCGGTCGCTCCGGTTCAATCGTTCACCCGGAGGCCGAGCTTCTTCCAGCTGGCGAGGAGCTTCTTGCTCGCCGAGGAGAACGGGTTGTCGTGGAGGTACAG
>CANGMH010000171.1 GCA_947454005.1 Verrucomicrobiota bacterium | reverse complement strand
GCCGAGGTTGGTGAAGTTGCAGCGGCCGCCGCCGGAGATGAGGATCTTGTTGCCGCAGCGGGCGTTGTGCTCGAGCAACAGGGCACGTTTGCCGAGCTGCCCCGCGGTGCGCGCGCAGAACAGGCCCGCGGCTCCTCCTCCGATGACGATGACGTCGTGGTCCACGATGGGCCGGAGGTTCGGCGAAACCGGGCGGCGATGTCGCGAGGAGTTTTGCGGGACCGGATGGACCGGGTCCCCGGCTCCTCACGGCCGCGTCACTCGGAGGCGGAGGAACATCGCGCTTTGGCCCGAGTCGACGACCTCCCAGGTCTCGGTCGCGAGGCCGGGTCCGGCGGGCCGTGTCCCGCCCAAGGACGCGGGCTTCCAGGCGACCAGGTCGGTCGAGTACTCGGCGCGGAGCGTGACGTCGTCGGCGCGGAGGTTGCGCGGGGTCGTCAGGATGAAGCCGGTGCCGGGCGTGGAGACCGAGGTGATCGCCCCGGGACCGGACCGGGCGTCGGTGTCGCTGGTGCCGAGGGCGTATTCGAGCAGGGCAGGGAGGCCGTCGGCGTCGGCGTCGGCGGTCGCGTCTCCGACGAAGGCGGTCGCGTCGGAGACGCCCGGGATACCGTTGGTCGTGGCGCTGGTGCGCCAGGCCGCCGGGTCGTCGAGGCCGAGCTGCGGGTGCGCGAGCACCAGCGAGTAGCCGCCGCCGTCCGCACCGGTCGGCCACGGTCGCGCGCCGTCGTAGCGGAAGCTGCTGACCACGTTGCTGGCGGCGTCGGCGAAGGTGATGCGCTCTCCGCCGTTGGACAGGGCGCCGGTGAAGATGCCGCCGACCGGGATGTCGATGCCGTGGCGCTGCTGGAACTGGAACAGGTCGTTCACCAGCACGAGGCGCTGGCCGGGCGCGAGCAGCGTGGGGTGCTGCGAGGGGAACACGAACCGGATGCCTTCGGTGAAGCGCGCGCCGCGCAGATCGACCGCGTGGTCCGACAGGTTGGCCAGCACGAGGTGCTCGCTGCCGTCGTCGCCGGCCGGGTTGAAATCGATCCCGGACACGACGACGTCGCCCGGTGCGAGGGCCGCCGGCCCGACCTGGAAGAAGGCCTCGTTGATGGCCGACCACTGGGTCGCGTTCTTGGCGCGGCTCTTGATCACCGTGTTCTTCGCGATCGTCGGCAACGCCCCGCCCGCCGCGCCGGAGCGGGTGACGGCGAGCTCGAGGTCGAAGCTGGCATCCGACGTCGTGGGCGACGACTGGTGGAGCTCGACGGCGACGATGTTCGTGCCGGCGCGGAGCAGCGAGGGGTCGATCGGCAGCTCGTTGAAGGATTGGCCGTCGTCCGAGGCGTTGTCGCCCGGCGTCGTGGCGGTGACCGTCCCGGCGCGGATGGACATGCGGGCGGCCTCGCGGCCGTTGAGATAGACGATCGCACCGTCATCGCGCTTGAGCCGGAGCAGCAGCACGGTGATCCCGGCGGTGTCCTTGAGCGTGAACGGATGCCGGAAATACGAGGACACCCATTTGTCGTTCACCGGGCCGGACGGGATGACCGTGGCCTCGTCGCCCTCGCCGTAGCCGAGCTGCGCGGGGCCTTCCTTCCATGCGCCGTCGTCGAACGCAGGATGTTTCCAATCGGCGGCCGACCACGCGGCGCTTCCTTCCACGACATCGCTCGCGCTGAGGCCGGCGGCATCGGTCGACCAGCGCCAGCGCGATCCGGCGGGCACGGGCACCTCGGAGCTGCCGCCGGGGTTGTAGCTGCGCGCGGACGGCGAGACGGCGCCGCCGGGCAGGCGGGGATCGGTGCCGTCGAGCGTGTACCAGATCGTGGCGCCCGGCGGACCGGGGAAGCGGACCGGGAACCCGTTGGTCACGATGCCGCCCTGCTGGTTGAGCAGCGGCGCGCTGAGCGACGGATAGAATCCCGCTGAACGGAACTGCGCGAGCGCCTCGGACGTGCGCTTGGGCAGCCAGGTGTTCAGCACCGAATCGCGGCGCGTCGCCCACGCGGCGGGCGTGAGGTAGTTCCAGCGGGCCGATTCGGCGAGGAAGGCGCGGCGGATCTGCTCGGTGCGGTTGGTGAGCCGCGCCGCGGTGCGGGCGGGCGTGAGCGCGCCGTCGTTGGCGAGCGCCCGTTGGATGCGGTCGGCGAGCAGGATGCGGTGGTCGGGGTCGCCCTGCTTGAAGAGCATCGAGAAGATGCTGCCGGGGCCATCGCCGGATTGCTTGCCCGGCGAGCTGCGGGCGGTGCGGTCGCCGGCGGCGCAGTAGTTCGGCACGCAGAACCAGCCGTCGGCGTCGTTGAGATAGAACTTCATGCCGCTGCCGGGGACGTTCGGGCCGACGCAGCGGTACTCGTCCTCGCTGCCGCCGAACATGAACGTGACCATGTAATCCGTGTATTGCGCGACATCGAGCCACGGCTTCACCGCCTGGTAATCGCCGCGCAAGGCCTTGACCCGCTTCCAGACCGATCCGTCGCCGTCGTACACCGAACCGTCGCTCCAGCCGCCGACGTTCAGGTTGCCGTTGATGGACTCGTAGTTGGTGACCGATCCGCCGAGGTAACGCTGGTGCATCGAAGCGTCCCAGCGCTCGCGGAGATGGTACATGCCCCAGTAGGTGCCGTTGAGATACAGGTGGACGAAGCGGCCGTGCGGATTCAGCTGGCCCATCTCCAGCAGCGTGTCGTCGGTGCAGATGTTCGACATGTAGAAGCCCCGCATCTCCATGTCGTGGGAACAGTTCCTCAGCTCCAGCTGGTCGAACTCCTCGACCGCGGCCAGCCCGTGCTCGTGGCCGGCGAAGAGCGGGTAGCTCAACTTCGTCGGGCCGAATTCGCGGCGGAAATAGAGGCGGAAGCTCTTCTTCGCGAAATCCGTGTAGGCGCCGCCGTATTGCCGCACCCCGCAGTCGGCCTGGACGCCTTTCATGCCGTCGGGCCGGATGTACTCGAACGAGGTCTTCACCTCCGCGGTGCCGTTGATGGTGGACGTGGTGGAGAGCGAGACGCTCGGCAGGTCGAGCAGCGCGTCGCGCATCTGCGGCCGGTAGAGCGCGTTCGTCGTGATGGACCTCCGCATCACCGCCGAGTCGATGACGTTGGTGGGGAAGATGTAGGTGTGGGTGTCCACCTCGGTCGGCGCGAAGCCGTCCCTGAACGCGGCCGCGCGCAGCACCGTGGTCGTCGTGACCGGGACCGGGCCGGAATAGACGAGGCCCTTGGTCGCGGTCGGCGCGGTGCGGTCGGTGGTGTACCGGATGGTCGCGCCGGGCGTCGCGGTGGTGATCTCCACCATGATGTTGGTGTCGTAGAAACCCCGGTCGTGGCCGAACTTCGTGTCGGCCACGAAACCGGCGAACGACGGGCCGTTGGTCGCGCCGGGGCTCGGAGGGCGGAAGAACCCGGTCGCGCCGTCGGGTCCGATGCCGTAGCTGATGTCGGGGAACTGCTTGGGGAACGCCTTCGTCGCCGGGAAATCCGCCGGGAACTGCTGGAGCACGGTCTTCCCGTCGCGGTCCACGAGCGCGAGATAATCGCCGGCGGCGCCGAGCCTGAAGTTGGTGTGCAGCTGCGCGCGCGGATCGCGGCGGTCCTTGCCCGAGGCGAAGACCAGCAGCGAGCCGCCGCCCGGGATCCGCACCGCGGGCAAGAGCCACTTCCTCAGGTCGGTCGGGTCGTCGGTCAGATAACGACCGCCCGCGTCGAGCCCGAAGACGCCCGGGTTGCCGAGTTCGATCCAGTCGGACGGATCGCCGTCCTCGTCCTTCAGGCCGGAGGAGTTGTCGGCGAGGAACTCGTTGATGCGCGGCGGCGCGACCACCACGCCGACGCCGATGGTGGCCGTGGCGCTGACGCTGCCGTTCTCGTTCGACGCGGTGAAGGTGTAGGTCGTGGTGGTTGCCGGCCGCACCTCGACCGATCCGCCGGCGATCGGCACCGGACCGACGCCGGGCGAGACCACCGCGCTGGTGGCGTTGACGGTCTCCCAGCGCAACGTGGCGGCCTGGCCCGGATCGATCACGTCCTTGTCCGGTGCGAAACGGAGGATCGCCGGGGCCGCGCCGCCGTAGACCTCGAGCTCGGCGAGCTGCGGGCTGTAGGCGGCGCCGGCGCCGTTGACGACGCGGACGAAACGCCCGGCGAAGGTCCCGGCCGGCGCCGCGTCGGCCTTGATGGTGTCGATGCCGCCGACGCCGGAGTTCGAGCCGTCGGCGCGGACTTCGGCGCTCCAGTTGAGCGCGCCGGTGTCGCCGCCGCTGTCCGCGTACACTTCCACCCGGTAGTCGCTCAGGCGCTCGGTGCAACAGCCGTCGCCGCGGTTGCGCAGCACGATGCGGTCGAGCCGATAGGACCGCCCGAGATCCACCTCGTAGTAGAAGCCGAGCGTCCCCGCCGCGTCGGCCGGATGGGTGAAGGTCGTCGCGTCGCCGTCGGTGATGGCGGCCGGCTGGAACGTGCCCCAGTTCGGTCCCGACGAGACCGCGGGCTTGCCGAGCGCGAGGTTCTCGTCGGCGGATACGGGCATGGCCAGCGTCGCGACCAACGCGGAAACGGCGGCGAGGGACCGGACGATGCGGGTGAGGGAAGTCATCGGATGGACCTGCCCAGCCTAGCGATTCCAGTGCCGAAGACCAGCGGCCTCGCCGGCATGCTTCGGCGTCGAGGGAAAGCATCCGCGAACGCATGGTTTAGCTTGATCGTCCCGGCCCGGACCTTGCCGGATCGGTCAGTACGGGATCACCGCAGGGTTGGAGCCGCCCGTCTCGAACTGCCACAGCAACTGCTTCGTGGCGCGCGTTTCGACGTGGCCGTCGACGAACAGCGCGTTGATGTTCCGCAGGAAGAGGCGGGGGAATTGATGTCCGCCGGCGAAACTGCCCGATCCGATCCTCAAAGCGGTCTTGGCCGCGTTCCAACCGCCATGGGTGATGTCAGTCATGATGGGCTGGACCGCACCCGACGGATCCTCGAGCCGGCTCGGCCAGCCGTCCGGGATGCGGCTGCGCACCACTGCCGGGTCCGGATACCGGGCCGAGGTCCCTTCGAGCGGGCGCGGGATGAACCAGTTGTACTCGATGACCGCGAAGCTTCTCCGGTTCCCTTTCGGATCTTTCCCCGCGATCCACGCCCAATACTCGGTCAGGTCCTCCAACGAGCCCAGCGTCCAACCCGGTCGCACCCAAGCCATGTTGTCCTTGACCCGCTGCAGGGCTGCCGGTCGCGCGGGACAGAACCAGAGCGGGACGGTGACGCCGAAGCGGCCGAGGTTGGTGCCCGTCTCCCTCGCGACCATCCACGGCAACAGGTCCCCGTAGCCGGCGAAATCGGTGACCTTCATCACGTAGGCGGGCAAGCGGCCTTTCGGGTCCTCGTTGGCGTAGAGGTTCACGGCGATTCCCCATTGCCGGAAGTTGTTGGCGCAAGAGGTCACCCGCGACCGGAACCGCGCGTAGGCCAAGCTCGGCAAGAGCAAGCCCGCCAGGATCCCGATGATGCCGACGACCACGAGTAGCTCGATCATGGTGAAGGCGCGGCGATCGCGCCGGCATCGCGTCGAAGGCAAAGCCGTCGCGAGGTCGTGTGCAAAGGGCGGGACCATGGGACGGCAAAGTCCGACCTCGTGGCGCTTCGCTTCAGGGCGACGGCCGCGGCTGGAGCCCGTAGCGCTTCATCAGGGCGGGATCCATCTTGAAGACGGGCGGATTCGTGCTCGCGGTGGGCATGTTGGTCCGGGATGCGGCCCCGTCCGTCGCATCGCGCGGGATGAGCCCGTAGCGCTTGGCCAAGATGGGATCCATTCTGTATCTGTCCAACGTCGAGTGGTTCAGCACCACCCTTTCAGGCACTGGTTGGAGTAAGAAACCGATCCGATAGACGGCATCGCGCCCTTCCTTGGCGATGACCGCCTCAAGGAGAACATCAGGTGTCGCATTCGTCGCTGCGCCGAACCGCTGAAAGATCGCCGGAGTGAGCCGCCCCAAAGCCATCATTTTCCGGATGTCGTCGATCGCATGGGCTCTTTGCAACCGATGACCTTCGGCCTGGGATGCCTGCTGCGTCAGGACGACGAGTTGGACCATGACCGCGCCGAAGATGCCCAGCAGGATCAGCAATCCCATCGTCACCCCGGCCAGTTGCCGTGAGACGTCCCGCGCCGGAACGACCAACCGACGGTAGTTCCGCCCGCCCAGCCAGAGCAGCGCCGCCACGACGAGCACGACCGTCACCGCGACGAAGCCGGTGCTGACGTCCTGCACCTGCTCTTTCGTCGGAGCCCAAGCCGGCGCCGGCACCTCGGCGGGCCCCCAGCGTTCGGACGCGGTGGACAACGCTCCGTCCAAGGTCGCCCCGCCCGCGAGCGTCATCAGACCGATCACCCCCGCGAAGCCCATCCCGATACCCGCCGCGGTCGCGACGGCCATCATCGTGTTCCGCGCGATGGACGACGCATAGATGCTGGTCGTGAAGACCATCAGGAAGAACCCGGCGTAAGCGGCCAGGATGACGATGGGCAGGTCGCCGAAAACCGTTTGCAGCTGCGCCGGACCGAAGCTCGCCCAGACGAGCGCGGCGGGCAGCAGCGCGCCGAGCCCGAATGCCAGCGCCGCGGCCACGGCCACTTTGGTCGACCATTGGCGGAGGAGCGAGGCCGGCTGCGTCAATTGCCACTCCAGCGTCCCCAGTTCGCGTTCTTCCGCCACGCAGGCGGCCCCGGCGCTCACCATGATGAGACCGCCCAGCAGCCCCGCGAAGACGGCGATGGAGGGGACGTCGTTGAGCATCGCGGCGAATTCCCCTTCAGCCGTGCTGCGGCGAAGCACCAGAAGCAGTATCCACAGCCCCACCGTGATCCCCGCGACCAGCCATGGCACGACATGCAGGCGCAGCTCCTTGCGGATCAGCCGCGCTCCACCGGTGGTCCCGGAAAAACATGCCGCGAGCAACCGGTCGACCGGTAGGCTCAGCGGATGCAACCCGGTGTTCGACCGGCCACCGGCACCGCCGTCCCGGATCTCCAGCGACCGGAACCTCCGCCATCCCCATGTCGCGGTGGCCAGCAGGTAGACCGGGGTGCCGATCCAGGGCAGCCACGGTAGCCCATCTTCGGACGACAGGCCGAGAGGGAAGAACCAAAGCACTTTCTGGACGACGAGCGCGGTGCCGAGCCAGACGACGAACGGCACCGTGAGGGTGAAGATCATCCCGGCCAGCGTGCTGCGGCTCAGCAGGCTGAAGAGCGGACCGGAGCAGAAGGCGAACACGGGGACCAGCAGCACCGTGGCCGCATCGCCCAAGGAGAATTGCAGCCCCGGGACCAGCCACAGGGTCAGCACCAGGTTCACGGTCGCGAACGCCAGCAGCAGCCCGAGCGTGCCCAGCTTCTCCAGGTACAGGATGCCCCGAGGCAGCGGCTGCCCGAGCAACCCGGCGAGGGTGCGCTGCTCGAACTCGCTCCCGAACGAGGACGCTCCCATCAGCAGGCAGCCGAAACCGAAAGCCATCGCTGCCCACTCGCCGTGTTCCCGGACGCTTTCCGGGCCCTCGCTCAGCGCCAGCAGCCCGGGCACGACCAGCGCGATGAGGCAACCCGGAAGGAGCGTGCGCAGTTCCTTCAACAACCGTTGCGTGCGGCCCGCGACCGGGGCCGAGCGCAGCCAGAGCAACGGCACGACCGCGACCGCGGCCAGGACCAGCCTCAGGAGCACGGTCTTGAAATCCCGTGTGCTGTCGTCCGGCCAAGCCAGATAAAGGGCGGCCAACGGCGGTAGGAGCAGCAGCAGCCAACCGAGGTGGAAGCTGTTCCGGTAGGTGGGAAGGTTGAAGGTCATGGGCGTTCCTCGACGTGGCGGTTCAGGTACCTGGTTTCTGGTCGGGCGCAGGGAGGTCCGTGCCTCAGCGCACCGAGGCCATGAAGATCTCCTCGAGCGTCAACGACTCGGTGGTGACCTCGACCGGCTTCATCGCGCGCAGCTTCGCCATCAGCTCGTCGCCGTCGCCGTTGACGATGAGCTCCAACGAGCGTCCGTCGCGCTTCACCGACTTCGCCGTCTTGAACTCGGATCCCTCTGGCGCATCGCCCTCGAAGCGCGCCCGCAGGCGCCGGAACTTCGAGCGGGCCTCGTCCGCGTCGGCGGTGAGCACGGCCTTGCCTTGGTCCAGCACGGTGAAGCGGTCGATCAGCCCCTCGAACTCGGTGATGAGGTGGGTGGAGACGAAGACCGTCCGCTTGCCCGGCGCGGCATCCTGGTAGGCGCCGATGACCGTCTGGATGAACTCGCGCCGCACCAGCGGGTCGAGCCCGGAGGTGGGTTCGTCGAGCACCAGCATCTCCGGCTCGGCCGCGATGGCGCCGATGAGCGCGAGCTGCGTGCGCTGGCCTTTGCTGAGGCCCGAGGTCGGTGCGGCGGGATCGAGCTGGAACTGCTTGAGCAGCGAGCGTTCGACATCGCGGTTCCAGTGCCCGCGGAAGCTGGCCTGGTAATCCAGCGCCTCGCGCACGCTCATCCACGGATAGAAGGCGACGAAATCCGGGACGTAGGCGAGCCGGGTCTTCACCTCGGCCTCGCTGGCGCGCGGATCCATTCCGAACACCCGCACCGAGCCGCTGTGCGGCCGGAGCAGGTTGAGCAGGCACTTGATGGTCGTGGTCTTGCCGGCGCCGTTGCGGCCGAAGAAGCCGTAGCACTGGCCGGGCTCGACGGTGAGGTCGAGACCGTGCAGCGCCTCGGCGCGGCCGTAGCGGTGGACGAGTTGCCGGACTTCGATGGCGGGGATGCTCATGGCGAGAGGGGAGGGGAGTTTCCGTGGGATCAGGGCTGCGACCGGGTCGCTCCTTTGGCCAACGCCGTCGTCGCGCCGAGCACGAGCACCGCGCCGAGGAGCAGCGGAAGCGCGACGCGCAGGCCGTCGAAGCCGCTCTGCCGCCACCACGCGACCGCGGGCATGATGAAGCCGAGACCGACGAGCGCGCCGGCGACGCCGGCGACGAGGAGCAGGATGCGTTTCATGGGATGGGAGCGTTCGGACGGACAGGGGATCGGTTTGCCGGGGTCGGG
>CANGMH010000170.1 GCA_947454005.1 Verrucomicrobiota bacterium | reverse complement strand
GTGGAGACCATCCGCGCCCGCCTCGAGACCTACAAGCGCGAGACCCGCGCCGTGCTCGAGTGCTACCCGGAGCAGTTGATCCACCAGATCGATTCCACCCAGGAACCGCTCCACGTCCTGCTCGACATCCTCAAGATCGTCGCCCGCATCCCCAAGCCCGCGGTGAGCGACGGCAACACCACCTTCGTGGCCAAGCCGGGCGCCTGACCGCGCCACGGTCCCCGCCGGACGTCGCGGATCCTCCGGCGCCCGCGCCGGACACCTCGGACCCGCAGCCATCGACACGCCCCAATGACTCCGCACCGGATCATCTTCATGGGCACGCCCGACCTGGCGCGGGACGTCCTGGCCGCTTTGGCGGACGACCCCCGGTTCCCGGTCGTCGCGGTCGTCGCCCAACCGGACCGTCCGAAGGGCCGCGACCTCCAGCTCCAGCCGCCGCCGGTGAAGATCGAGGCGCTCGCACGCGGCCTGCCGGTGCTGCAACCGGAGAAGGCCCGCGACCCGGCGTTCCTCGACCAGCTCCGCGCGCTGGCGCCCGATCTGATCGTCGTCGCCGCCTACGGACAGATCCTGCCGCAGGCCCTGCTCGACATCCCGCGCCACGGCTGCCTCAACGTCCACACCTCGATCTTGCCGCGCTGGCGCGGGGCGGCGCCGATCCAGTGGGCCATCGCCGACGGCGACGCGGAGACGGGCGTCACTCTGATGCGGATGGAGGCCGGACTCGACACCGGGCCGGTCGTCTCGATCGTGCGCACGCCGATCAGCGATGCCGACACCGGCCAGACCTTGCACGACCGCTTGGCCCGGCTCGGATGCGCGCTGCTCGTAGACACCTTGCCCGCCTATCTCGCGGGCGGGATCGTCCCCCAGCCCCAGCCCGCGGAAGGCGTCACCTACGCGCGCAAGGTGACCAAGGAGGACGGGCGCCTCGACTGGACCCGGCCGGCGCGGACCTTGGCGGCGCGCCTCCGGGCGTTCACGCCTTGGCCGGGAGCGTTCTGCCACATCCCGTCCGGGCCCAAGACAAAGCTGCTCAAGGTCCACGCGGCGCTGCCCATGGCCGGATCGGGTGCGCCCGGGACGCTCCTGGCGGCGGACAAGGCCGGGCTGTTGGTCGCGTGCGGCGAAGACGCGCTGCTGCTGACCGAGGTCCAGCCGGAGGGCGGCCGACGCATGACCGCCGAGCAGTTCCTCGCCGGCCACAAGATCGACCGCCTGTCGTGAGCCGGTGACGGCGATCGGGGGCGGACCTCCGTTCCATCGCATCGGATCGCTCTCCTCGCCAACTCGCGGCTTGCCGCAGCATCGGACAGGGCGGCTAAATGGATGCGTCCCCGCGCTCGCCAGTGCGCTCGCGCCGTCACGCATCCAGAACCACGCATCACGTCATGAAACTCCGTCTCCTCACCGCCGCGCTCGTCGCCGCAGGATCGATCGCCGCCGAAGCGGCTCCCAAGAAGGTCCTCGTCGTCACCGCCACCAAGGGCTTCCGCCACAGCTCCATCGCCACCGCCGAGAACGTCATCGCCACGCTCGGCGAGACCAGCGGCGCGTTCACGGTCGTGGACTACGTGCGGGGCGGCGGCGATGCCAAGAAGGGCCAGGACGACTCCGACGTGATGGAGAAGATGACCCTCGCCAAGCTGGCGCAGGTGGACGCCGTCATCTTCGCCAACACGACCGGCAACCTCGCGATCCCCGACAAGGACGGCTTCATCAAGTGGGTCGAGAACGGCCATGCCCTGATCGGCATGCACTCGTGCAGCGACACCTTCGACGGCGCCGCCCGCTACCAACCGTTCATCGACCTGCTCGGCGCCGAGTTCAAGACCCATGGCGCCCAGGTGCAGGTGGATGCCTACAACCAGGACCCCGGCCACCCGGCCACGAAGCACCTCGGCCCCATCTACACCATCTTCGACGAGATCTACGAGTTCACCGACGCCAGCTGGCACCGTGATCGCGTCCACGGGCTGCTCACCATGGACAAGCATCCGCAGACGCTCGCCCCGGGGGATTATCCCATCGCTTGGTCCAAGGATGTCGGCCACGGCGGCAAGGTCTTCTACACCTCGCTCGGCCACCGCGAGGACGTCTGGACCAGCGCGCTCTACCAGCAGCACATCTTGGGCGGCATCAAGTGGGCGCTCGGCCTCGAGAAGGGCTCGGGCAAGCCGACCGACACCGCCAACAGCGTCTCCGACGCGGAGAAGAAGGCCGGCTTCAAGCTGCTCTTCGACGGCAAGACGATGAACGGCTGGAAGTACCGCCGCGCCGAAGGGCCCAAGTCGTGGAGCGTCCAGAACGGCATGCTCGTGAACACGCTCGGCAAGGGCGAGCACGGCACCGACATCCACACCGAGGAGAAGTTCAAGGACTTCGTCGTGCGCTTCGAGTACCAGGTGCCGCCCGGCTCCAACTCCGGCTTCTATCTCCGCGGCCGCTATGAGCTGCAGATCTTCGACAACGCCAACAAGGACGGCCATGCCAAGGGCCTGAACGGCGACCTGTACAATGTCGCGGCCTGCGCCGTGCCGGCGGCCCGCAAGGCCGGCCAATGGCAGCAGGGCGAGGCGCGCATGGTGGGCGACAAGGTCACCTACATCCTCAACGGCGTGAAGGTCCACGACAACGTGCAGGTCTCCCACGGCACCGGCGGCCACCTCGACGACGACAACGACAAGCCCGGACCGATCCTGCTCCAAGGCGACCACGGCGCGGTCGGTTTCCGCAACATCCGCATCAAGCGGTTGGATTGATCCCGCGGCTCCGCATCTCCCGAGACGCCCGGCCCCGGCCGGGCGTCTTCATCTTGACCGGTCCAGTTCGCCGATGCGGCTGCCGGAACCCGATCAAATAATCCCGTCCGAGCTGCGTCCGACCTCCACGATCTGTCCGATGCCCACCCTGGAACGCACCATCGAAGTCCGTTGGCGGCACCAAGTGCACTTCACGCACGACGTGTTCTCGCCTGAGAACGCGCTGCTCGCCGACGTGCTCGCCGACGGGCGGCCGGTGCCGTTCGGACGCCGGGCCAAGGCGTTGGTCGTCGTCGACGAAGCGCTCGCGCAGGCGACGCCCGGGCTGGTCGCGCGGATCGAGGCGTGGTTCGCGGCCCGCGCCGACTCGACCCTGCTCGTCTGCCCGCCGGTGCTCATCATCGGCGGCGAGCCGGTGAAGAACGCCTACTTCCGCGTCTCCGAGATCCACGCGCTCATCGAGCGGTTCCACATCGACCGGCACGGCTACGTGCTCGCCATCGGCGGCGGCGCGCTGCTCGATATGGTGGGCCTCGCCGCGGCGACCGCGCACCGCGGCGTCCGGCTGGTCCGGCTCCCCACCACGACCTTGGCGCAGGACGATTCGGGCGTGGGCGTGAAGAACGGCATCAACGCGTTCGGGAAGAAGAACTTCGTCGGCACCTTCACACCGCCGTTCGCGGTGATCAACGACTTCAAGCTGCTGGAGACGCTCCCGCCGCGCGACAAGCGCGCCGGCTACGTCGAGGCGGTGAAGGTCGCCTGCATCCGCGACGCCGCGTTCTTCGCCCGGATGGAGCAGGACGCCGCCGCGCTCGCCGCGTTCGAGCCGGCGGCGATGCAGCGCCTCATCTTCCGCAGCGCCGAGCTGCACCTCGACCACATCGCGGGCAACGGCGATCCGTTCGAGATGGGCAGCGCGCGTCCGCTCGATTTCGGCCATTGGGCCGCGCACAAGCTGGAGCAGCTGTCCGAGTACCGGCTCCGCCACGGCGAGGCGGTGGCCGTCGGGGTCGCGCTCGATGTCGTCTACGCCCGCTCCCGGGGGTTCCTCGGCGCGGCCGACGCGGAGCGCGTGCTGGTGCTGCTGGAGCGGCTCGGCTTCGACCTCTTCGCCGGCGAGCTCCTGCACGAGGACGAGACCGGCCAGCTGCTGGTCGTCGCCGGACTGGAGGAGTTCCGCGAACATCTCGGCGGCGAGCTCACCATCACGCTCCTCCGCGCCATCGGTCAGGGCTTCGAGGTCCACGAGATGTCGCAGCCGCTGGTCGTCGAGGCCATCGACGAGCTGCAGCGGCGCCATCTCGCGCGCGGCGGTTCGCTGCTCCGCGTGACGGCCTGAGCCGCGGCCCGGCTCCGCGCCGTCGCGTCGTCAGACCGTCGCGCCAGTTTGCGCGAGCAACGTCTTCGCCGCCGAGGCGACGGTCGCGCGCTGGGCCTCGTCGAGCGGGCTCAGCAGCGGAAGGATCGTGCCGGTGTCCGCGACCCCGGCGAGCCGGACGGCCTCGTGCAGCACGCGCACGGGGTTGATCGCGTTCCGCAGGTCTTCCAGCGGCTTGAAGATCGCCCGGATCCGCTCCGCCTCCGCCCAATCCCCGGCGCGCATGGCCAGCAGCATCTTCTGCGACAACGCCGGCGCGACGCACACGCAACCGCTGGTGAAGCCCGTGAGGCCGAAGCCGCGCACATGGGCGATGGCGGGTTGCTCGCCGATGCCGCTCACGATGAGCGACGGCGGCACGAGGCCGACCAGCTCCTTGAGGAAGGGGTCCTCCGCCGGGTCGGGGCGGACGATGGCGTACTTGATCCACGACACCAGGCCGTCGGCGACCAGCCGCGCGACCTCCTTCGGCGTCACGTAGCCTTCCTGCTTCACGTACACGACGATCGGCTTGCCGAGCTTCTCCGCGAAGCGCCGCAGCCCGGTCTCGACCCCGGCGAAGGTGTTCAGACCTTGGTGCGGCAGGACCATCACCGTCGGGAACGCGAAGTCCCGCAGCACCTCGGCCTGGTCCATCATCACGCCATAGGACGGCCCCGCGGAGGGCACCACCAAGGTGTCCTTCGCCGCGGTCCCGGCGAGCATCGTCAGCATGCCGGCGTATTCGCTGGGACGGATGTGGTAGAGGATCGCGTTGCCGCCGTAGAGCAGCGTGTCGACGCCGCCGGCCTCGATGTGGCGGATGATCCTGGCGTTCTCGGCGGCGGAGATGCGCCCTTCGGCATCGCGGGCCAACGGCGGCACGGCGACGACGGAAGCGGCGAGACGGGCGGTGGTGACGGGGCGTGTGTCCATAGGTTCAGAATATGTCGGGCTCGGGCGTCGGCGGACCGTGGTGGAGGAAGCGGAAGTCGCAGCCTTCGTGGGCCTGTGTGACCTCTTCGCTGAAGAGCTTTCCGTAGCCCCGGGCGAAGCGCGGTTCGGGTGCTTGCCACGCGGCGCGACGGCGGGCGATCTCCTCGTCGGAGACGTGCCAGTGGAGGCGGCGTCCGGCGACGTCGAGCTCGATCAGGTCGCCGTCCTGGACCAAGGCGAGCGGTCCTCCGGCGGCCGATTCCGGAGCGATGTGCAGCACGCAGGCGCCGTAGCTCGTGCCGCTCATCCGCGCGTCGGAGAGTCGGACCATGTCGCGAACACCGGCATTCAGCAGCTTCTTCGGGATGGGCAACATGCCCCACTCGGGCATCCCCGGCGCGCCGACCGGACCGGCGTTCTGCAGGACGATCACCGAATCGGCCGTGACCGGCAGGTCGTCGCGGTCGATGCGCGCCTTGAGGTCGGGATAGTCGTGGAAGACGAGCGCGGGGCCGGTGTGCTGGCGCAGCCGGGGCTCGGCGGCGAGATGCTTGATCACGCAGCCGTCGGGCGCGAGGTTGCCGCGCAGGACCGCCATGCCGCCTTCGGATGCCAACGCGCCGTCGCGCGGCCGGATCACCTGGTCATCGAGCACCTCCGCTCCGTCGAGGGCTTCGCCCAAGGTCTTGCCGACGACGTTGAGGCAACCGAGGTCGAGCAGGTCGCGGATGCGGCCGAGCAGCGCCGGCACGCCGCCGGCGTCGTGGAAGTCCTCCATGAGGAACCTGCCGGTCGGTCGCATGTCCGCCAGCAGCGGCGTGCGCCGCGAGACGCGGTCGAAGTCGTCCAGCGTGAGCTTGGTGCCGGCGCGTCCGGCGAGCGCGATGAGATGGACGATGGCGTTGGTCGAGCCGCCGATGGCCATCAGCGTCGTGACCGCGTTCTCGAAGGCGGCGCGGGTGGCGATCCGCGACGGGCGCACGTCCTGCCAGACCATCTCGACGGCGCGCCGTCCGCAGGCGACGGCGAGGCGCGAGTGCGCCGATTGGACCGCCGGAATGGACGCGGCCCCGGGGAAGATGAAGCCCAGCGCCTCGACCACGCAGGCCATCGTGGCCGCCGTGCCCATCGTCATGCACACGCCGGGCGAGCGGGCGATGCCGTCCTCGATCTCGCGCCAGGCGTCGCAGCCGATCTTCCCGGCGCAGCGCTCGGCCCAGAACTTCCAAGCGTCGCTTCCGCTGCCCAGCGTCTCGTTGCGCCAACGTCCCTTGAGCATCGGTCCCGCTGGCAGGAAGACGCAGGGCAGGTCCATCGTCAGCGCGCCCATGAGCAGCGCCGGGACGGTCTTGTCGCAGCCGCCCATCAGCACCGCGCCGTCGATGGGATGGCAGCGCAACGTCTCCTCGACCTCCATCGCGGTGAGGTTCCGGTAGAGCATCGACGTCGGCTTCATGAACTGCTCGCTCAGCGACATCACCGGCAGCTCGACCGGGAAACCGCCCGCCTGCCAGACGCCGCGCTTCACCTGCTCGGCGCGCTCGCGCAGATGCGAGTGGCAGGTGTTGAGGTCGCTCCAGGTGTTCAGCAGGGCGATGACCGGCTTGCCGGCGAAATCCTCGGTGTCAAAGCCCATGCCCTTCGTGCGCGAGCGGTGGCCGAAGGACCGGAGGTCGTCGGGACCGAACCAGCGATGGCTACGGAGGTCCTCGGGACGTTTGCGCGCGGCGGATGACATGGCGTGGAGTGGCGACCCGGACGCTAGGTGCGGCGAAGAAAGTTCAAAGCTCAAAGCTCGTCCGGACATCGTCGCTGCCCGGGACCCGACGATGGTCGATTCCACGCTTTCGGCTTTGAGCTTCGCCGTCCGCTCCGCTGTCATCGGCCGGTGGACCCCCTGCTCATCGTGCTCACCGGCACGGCCGTCATGGTGACGTGTCTCATGGCGTTCCGGCTGCACGCGTTCCTCTCGCTCGTGGCCGGGGCCTTGGTCGTCTGTTTGCTCACGCCCGCGCCGACGCGGCAATGGCAGGCGCTCCGGGCCGGCGCCGTCCAGGTCGCGCGCACGGATGTCGCCTCCGGCGAGGTCACCTTCCGGCCCGGGTCCAAACCGCCGGCGGAAGGGCGCGTGCGCCTGTTCACGCAGCGAGCGGACGGTCCGGCCCCGCTGGCGACGGCCTTGTTGCTGCGGCAGCAGGTCGGCGACCGCGCCGTCTGGCGGTTGAGCGACACCGGCCTGTCGCAGCTCCCCGCGGACGCCCTTTGGCTCGCTCCTGTGGCTGCGTGGGAGGCCGCGGCGGCCCAGAGCCGGCGGCATCCGCTGGAAGTGGTCGCCGACGGCTTCGGCGACACCTGCCGCGGCATCGGGTTGCTCATCGTGCTGGCGTCGGTCATCGGGCAGTGCCTGACCGAGAGCGGCGCGGCGGACCGCATCGTGCGCTGGATCCAAGCCAGCTTGGGCGAGGCGCGTGCCTCGCAAGGGTTCGCGTTGAGCGGCTTCCTGCTCGGCATCCCGGTGTTCTTCGACACGGTGTTCTATCTGCTCATGCCGCTGGGTCGCGGGCTGGCCGCGCGCACGGGCCGGGATTTCCTGCTCTACACGCTGAGCATCGTGGCCGGCGCGACGATGGCGCATTCCCTGGTGCCGCCGACACCGGGACCGCTCTTCGCCGCCCAGGCGTTCGGCGTGTCCGTCGGCACGATGATGGCGGGCGGATTGGTGGTGGGCGGATTGCCCGTGCTCGCGGGCCTGGCCTATGCCAGGTGGGCGAACCGCCGCTGGCCCATCCCATTGCGGCCGGTGGGTGGTGAGGGTGGAAGCAACGCGCCGACGCCGGTCGTCCGTCCGCCGGACACGCTTCCGTCGCTGGGGATGTCCGTCCTGCCGATCCTCCTGCCGGTCTCGTTGATCGCGGCGAGCGAATCCCTGAAGGCATTTGCGCCCGCGACGGCGGCGGACGCTTGGGCCGGAACCATCCACTTCCTCGGGCAGACCCAGATGTCGCTGCTGCTCGGGACCATCGTGGCGGTGCTGGTGCTGGTCCGGCAGAACGGCTGGCGTTGGCGCATCCTCAAGGACGCGCTGGCACCGGCGGTGGCCAGCGGCGGCGTGATCCTGCTCATCACCGCGGCGGGCGGCGCGTTCGGGGCGGCGTTGCGGCAGACGGACGTCGCGTCGCGTCTCGCGGCGTTCTCCGGGTCCGGGCATTTCGCGCTGCTGATCGCCGCCTTCGCCGTGACCGCGTTGGTGCGTATCGCGCAGGGATCGGCCACCGTCGCGATGATCACCGCCGCCGGCGTGGTCGCGCCCCTCGCGGCGGCGGCGGCGCTGCCGTATCATCCCGTCTACCTCGCGCTCGCGGTCGGTTGCGGCTCGAAGCCGATCCCGTGGCTCAACGACAGCGGCTTCTGGATCATCAGCCGGATGAGCGGCATGACCGAGGCCGAGACGTTGAAGACCGCCTCGGTGATGATGAGCCTGATGGGCGTCGTCGGGTTCGCGCTGGTGCTGCTCGGCGCATGGCTGCTGCCGCTCACACCGTAGCCGCCGACGTGGGGAGGCGGACGGCCGCGGACAAACCCAAGCCTTCCGCCTCGTCACCTCGGCGGCTACAAGACGGCATGCCCTTCGCCCCCAAACGCAATCTGCCGCGTCTGGAACGGCATCATTATCAAAGCCACGCCGTCATCTTCTGGACCCTGACGCTCGAAGAGCGGGCCCGCGGATGGCTGACGCCAGCATTTCACCACCGATTCCGCGAGCTGATGCTCCATGCGGCGGCCCGCCACGACGTCTGGTGTCCGACCTACTGCCTCATGCCCGACCACCTCCACCTTCTCTGGATGGGGATGCGGCGCGGTAGCGATCAGCTCAACGCCATGAAGTTTCTCCGCACCGTAAGCGTCACGCCGAGCGCCTCCGGAGGTGCATAAGTGTGATAATGCAAAATCTACGACACTTATGCAGCGATCTGGGATGGCCTGTTTGCCGAGTTGACCCAGTTGGCCGGGGTGATGGCGGCG
>CANGMH010000169.1 GCA_947454005.1 Verrucomicrobiota bacterium | reverse complement strand
TGATCGCGTTGTTAGTGGCCCTGCCGCCGGCACCGGCGCGCGCTGGCGAGCCGACGGGCCGGGCGACCGCCATCACGTCCATCCGCGCCGTCGGCAGCCGGTTGGTCGTGACGGTGGCGGTCCCTGCCGGCAAGCGCCGGGTGACCCTCGAGACGCGGCCACGCTTGGTCCGCGGCGCCTGGACGCCGCGGGAAGCGCGTTGGAGCGAGGCCGCCGTGGCCGGTGAGATCACCTTCGAGCTCCCGGTCGGTGCCGAGACTGAGATGGTCCGCGTCCGCGACGAGAGCGAAGCGGAGGTCGGTCTGCCGGCCGGGTTCTTCAGCGGGACCAAAGAATTCGCCGGGACGAAACAAACGGAGACCGCCGGCATGAAGACCGCCGGACCCGGCGTCGTCGCCTTCGACAACGCCGCTGTCGGCGCCCCGACGACCGGCACCTCCGTTGAACGGGCGGTCGTCGAATCCGACATCTGGAACGTCGATGGCCGGACGGTCTACTTCTTCAACCAGCAGCGCGGTCTCCAGGTCGTCGATCTCGCGGACGCGGACCATCCGGTCCTGACCGGGACGTTGCCTCTCGCGGTCTGGGGCGAGCAGATGTACCGGCTGCCCGCGGCGACCGCGGACGGATCGGTGTGGCTCGCGCTGTTGGCGCAGCAAGGTTGCAGCGGCAACGCCAGCGAAGTGCTGCTCGTCCAGGTGAAGGCCGGCCGGCCCTCGCTCGCCGGGCGTCTGCCGGTGCGCGGACAGATCAAGGAGACCCGCCTCGTCGGGAACGCTCTCTACCTCGCTTCCTACGATTGGACCCAGCCCGAGCCGCGCCCGGTGACCGATGCCAAGGGCGACATCACCGGTTACGAATACCAGCCGTGGGAGAGCCGCACCGTCGTCACCGCCTACGACCTCGCGGACCCGACGCGTCCGGTCGCGCAGCCCGAGGTCGAGCTTCCGGTCAGCCCCGACGCCATCATGGCGACCGACCGGTTCCTGTTCGTGGCGGTCACCGGCACGCGCCAGCCGAAGGACAACGAACGGCTCGCGGCCTGGGCCGTCGCCGGCAACCACGCGGTCATGATCTTCGACATCAGCGACCCGCGCGGAGCGGTGGCGCAGCGCGGCTTCTTCCTCACCGCGGGCCGTGTGGCGGACAAGTTCAAGCTCGGCCAGCTCGGCAAGCAGGGCGCCGCGCTCGCCGTCGTCTCGCAGGTGGACGGCGTCAGCATCCCGACCGAGCACCTCAACAAGGACGGCTCCACCTGGACCTCGTGGTCCTGGACCCCGCCGCAGGCCGTGCTCCAGACCTTCTCGCTCGCCGATCCGTCCGCCCCGACCGCGCTCGGCCGGCTCAACCTGGTCACCAACGAATCGCTCTTCGGCACCCGCTTCTCCGGCGACCGCGCGTACGTCGTGACGTTCCGCCGCGTGGACCCGTTGTGGATCGTGGACCTGAGCGATCCGGTCCATCCGACGGTCAAGGGCGAGCTGCAGATCCCCGGCTACTCGACCTATCTCCAACCGCTCGCCGACGACACCCGCCTGCTGGCGCTGGGCGTCGACGGGAACCGCACGACGGTACAGCTCTTCGACGTCGCGGACGCCGCGAAGCCCGCGCTGCTCAGCAAGGTCTTCCTCGGTGAAGGCTGGTCCTGGAGCGAGGGCAACGCCGACGAGAAGGCGTTCCAGGTGTTCGCCGACGCCGGCCTCGCGCTGGTGCCGTGGCAAGGCCAGCGCTCCGGCGCCCAGGCGGGCCAGTGGTTCCAAGGCATGCAGCTCATCGACCTCGACCTGCGCGGCGGGACGTTGAAGGCCCGCGGCGTGATCGACCACGCGATGCAGGCGCGCCGCGCGACCTTGCTCGGCGACCGCATCGTGTCCGTGTCCGGCCAGGATCTGTTGACGGTCGAGGCGTCGGATCGCGACCGGCCCAAGACCGTCGCCGAAATGCCGCTCTCCACACAGGTGGACCGCGTGTTCGTCGTCGGCGACCGCCTGGTCACCTTGCGCGACGGCGGCACGGTCGCCGGCCAGGTCACCCTCGCATCGGCTGCCGCGCCCGATGAAGCGATCGCGACGCTGCCGCTGGAAGCGTTGCCCATCATCGGCGCCGATCGCCGCGGCGACTCGTTGTACGTCGTCCAGTTCCGCGCGGACGAATGGCGGAACGAAGCAACGACCATCAGCAACGCCGTGGTCAAGAAGGTCGGGCAACCGCCGCTCGAGAAGCTCACCACCAACTTCGTCGTCGTCGAGGTGCCGCCTCCGACCGTCATCATCGCGGTGACGAACACCTTCATCCGCGAGGACCTCGGCACGGACCTGACGACCACCAACGTCACCGTGCAGGACCGCAAGTTCCTGCTACCGGCTTCGACCAACTGGGTGGCCACCACGACGACGAACACCTTCCCGCCGGCGCCCGACGATCCCGCGCCGTCGAGCTACCGGCTGACCTGGATCCGCCCCGAGTTCACGCCGATGCCGTCGACCTGGCAGACCAACGCGGTGGTGGACATCGAGTTCGTTCCGGTGCCGCCGTTGCTGGTCACCAACTGGGTCGCGGAGACGAGCTGGCAGTCGGTGCGGGTCCCGGGTGCGTCCCGCTTCAGCGTCATCGGGCTCGGCGCGGACACGTTGCGCCTGCGGTCCCAGGTGTCGTTCGAGAACCCCGCGGATTTCTACGGCGGCGCGCTCAAGGCGCTCTGGCCGGGCGACAAGACGATCGTCTGGACCCAGCGGTCCGGCGGCTACTACTGGGGTGGCGGAGGGCCGATCATCGCTCTGTCCAAGGGCGCAGCGGTCGCGGACGTGGCCACGACCGGGATGCCGACGGGCCGTTTCTGGTGGGGTGGATGGTACGGCTCCGAGACGCGGGACCTGCTCGCGTTCGACGTGGCGGACCCGGCGGCTCCGGTGCTCGCCTCGCGCACGCGCCTCGGTGGCACGAACGATTGGAACAGCTTCAGCGACACGTTCGCGGCGGACGGCAAGCTGTTCGTGGGCCACCAGGTCTCGCGATACACCGCGGCGCCGGAGACGGTGACGATCGTGACCAACAAGGATGGTTCGCTGACCCCGCTGCCCGTCTGGCAGCCCGGGACATGGGAACACCGGCAGTTCCTGGACGTGCTGGATTTCACCGATGTGGCCGAGCCCGTGGTGCGGGCGCCGGTCGGGTTGCCGGGGACGCTCACCGGCGTGTCGCACGACGGATCGTTGGTGTACGCGACCGGGCCGGACCCGAAGGCGCCGTCCGACACCGCCGTGCAGCAGCTCCATGCGCTGGCCTACGACGGGTTGCAGGCGAGCCTGGTCACATCGCTGCCCCTGCCCGCGGCGTATCCGAGGCCGTTGCTCGTCCGTCCGGACGGCCAGGTGCTGCTCGGTCGCGCGGCCACGACCACCAACGAGACGCCGGCGCTCGAGACCTGGGCGGTGAGCAGCGCGGGCCGGTTCGACCGCTACGACTCGCTCAAGCTCGCCGTGGCCGCCGACGACCTCCATGCCTTCGGCGACCTCTTGGTCGTCTCGGCCAGCGACCGTTTCCTGTCCTTCGGCGCGGCCGACGCGACCGCGCTGACGCCGATCGGCGACGTCGACCGTCCTTGCGCGGTCTGGCCCGATTGGGCCGGCGCCGATGCTTCGCCCGCGACCGGCCTGTGGCTACCGCGCGGCGGCCAGGGCCTCTGGCACGTGCCGCTCAGACCGTGAGACCGCCCCGGCACCAACGCTCCGCGCTCCCCGCACACCGCTCGGGTTTCACGCTCATCGAGCTGCTCACGGTCATCGCCATCATCGGCGTCCTCGCGACGCTGCTCGCCTCCGCGCTGGCCTCGGCCAAGACCAAGAGCCAGCGGACCGTCTGCCTCGGCAACCTCCACCAGATCTCGGTCGCGGTGAACCTCTACACCGACGACGCCGGCCGCCGGCCGCGGTCGATGACACGCCTGACCCAGAAGCCCTCGCGGCTCGCGAGCCCGCGCTCGCTGCTCTGCCCGGCGGACCCGGTGCTGCTCCGGCCGCGGGGACCCAAGGGCGAGACCAACCAGGCCTGGGGCAACCGGGCCAACGGTTCCCAAGAACTCTACTCCTACGACAAGAACCCCGAGGCCGGATCCTTCCAAGCCGAGCTGGCGGAGAAGACCGAGACGGTGCAGTTCTCCTATCTCCATCCGCTCGGCTGGGCCCGACCGGCGTGGCAGAAGCTCGCGTCGCAAGGCAGCCAGGCGGGCGTGTCGGCCTGCCAGATCCACGGCGTGCGCGTGCCGTCCCGCAACGCGTCGTCGGAGCACCGCATGTACATGGATTACGAGGGCAGCACCTTCCGCGCGCAGCACGACGGAGCAGTGGTGAAGCGGAAGATCTTCCGGTCCGGTCCGGTGACCGAGAAGGACCCGGAATATCCTTGGGAGTTCTACACCGACACCGTCCCGGTCGAGCAAGGCCGCCTGTGATGCCCGCGGTGCCCGAGCCCGTGTTCCGGCTGGTCGCTCCCGAGGAGACGGCGGCGCCGGCCACGGTCCGGTCGCGCCGGTCGGAGGCGCGATGGTGGTTGGGGCTGATGTGGGGCGAATGGTTCACGCACGCGCGGTTGCTGCTCTTCTTCCTCGTCGCGTGGCTCGCGGCCTTCTGGCTCGTCCCGCTCGTCGCGCACCCGCTGTGGATCCTCATGGTCGGCATCGCGTACGCGCTGGCGGCGGGACCGGCGTTCGGCGGCGGGGACACGATGGACGGCTGCGAGGAGTTCAGCTTCGCGCTGCCCGCGACGCGGCGGGAGCGCTTCCTGGCGCGGTTCGCCGTGGGCGGGACCGGGCTGTTGTCGTTGACAGCCATGAATGTCGTGGCGCTGAACACCGACCTGGCCGACCTGCTGTTGCGGGTGTTCCTCGACAGCGGTCTCGGCGGCGTGGAGCTGCGCCGGCCGGAGCTGCTCTACGGGCTGGTGTTCGCGTTCCCTTTCGCCGTGTTCGCGCTCGGCTTCGCGGTGGCATCGCTGGCGACGGGCCGGACGGTGGCCTTCACCGCGTGGGTCTGGGCCGCGTTCGGCGCGCTCGCCACCCTGCGCGGCGCGGCCGAGGCGGAGGAAGCGGTCTGGGACCGGCTCAACGGGCGCTTCACCGTGCCGGGCCTGATCCTCGTCGGATGCGCGGCGCTCGGTGTCGCGGGCCGTGCCTACGGCCGGAAGGAAGCCGCGCCCGGCGGCACCCCTCTCCGCATGCCGCTCAGCTGGTGGGGCGGCCTCGTGCTGCTGCTGCTCGCAGGGATGGCGGTCGCCTCGCTGCTGGTCTGGCTGACCGCGAACTTCAACCGCTGGATGTGAACAGGCTCACGGGACGACCACTTCGTCCCGCAGCCGCCCGACCACCTCGGTGGGCATCCGGCGGTCGATCGATCCCGCTGCCGGAAGCTCCGCGCCGACATGGCCGTCGGCGAACCACGCCTGCGCGCGGCCGGCGTGGCGGAACTGGACCGTCGCCGAGAGGACGTTGGTGTCGAAGTAGTAGAACTCCTCCAGCATCGGGTCCGCGACCGAGGCCGGCGGCTGGAAGTCGTTGACCTGTCCGCCATCGGCCAGGATCGCGAGACCGCTCGGGCGCGAGAACTGCGCGACCGGCAATCCCGGCAGCCCGCGCGGCCCGGCGAGGATGTCGTACGCGTAGCCGTAGGCCGCGCCTTTCGCCTTCGGTTTGAACCGGGCCGCGGCAGGATCCAACGCCGGACACGTCTCCACACCGCGGCCTTGGACGTAGGGCCACAACGCGCCCTGAGCGGCGTCGAATTCCCGCGCGCCTTCCGCTCCGTCGCCGAGCCAGCCGAACCAATAGCGCCAGCCGCCGTTCGTGCGGACCGTGCGCTCGGAGAAGGTGCGTCCGCCGTGGTCGTCCCAGTAGAGCTGCGTGGCCAAGCCGAGCTGCCGCAGATTGGAGATGCACCGCGCGCCCTTCGCCGCCCGCCGCGCCTTGCCGAGCACGGGCAAGAGCAGACCGGCGAGGACCGCGATCACCGCGATGACGACGAGCAATTCGATGAGCGTGAACGCGGAACCTGAAGCGCGAGGCGTGGGGCGTGAGGCGTGAAGAAAACGCCCTGCCACAGGCCCCCCATGCCCTAGCGCGCGGCGCGCCGCCATGGTGGACCCACTGGTCATGGCCGCTCCGCGCGCACGCGATAGAACTGCCGCCCGAACACCGCTTCCCGGAGGTCGGAGAGGACGAGACGCCCACCGTCACCCGCCACCGCCGCGACGTCGGTCCAGGCCGAGAGATCCCCGCTGGCCTCGAGCACATAGCGCCATCCGACCGCGCTGATGGACGAGACCACACCCGGCTCTGTCATCGAGACCGCGCCGACGGGCGGATCCGGGAGCTCGATGCGAAGTTGGTCGACCACGCCGTGCGCGAGGAGCGAATCGACGCGGGTCGATGATCCGCTCCAGCTGATCAACGCGAAGGCATCCACCTCGAAGCTCGTGAATCCCGCGGGCAACCGCACCGCGTTCACCATCGCCGCGTCCGCTCCGTCGCGGCGCAACGTCGTCGCCAGCTCGCGGGTCGCCGCCGAGTAGGCGCACCGCACGCGCCAGGTGGCTCCGTCGCCGAGGTCGAGGAAATTGTCGAAACTGAACGCCCGGCTCGTGCCGCCGCCGAAGACCACCGGCGAGACCGACGCCGGATTCTCACCGAAGCCGGGGATCACGCTGGCCGGGAACCAATCGAACTCGACCAGGTCCTCGGCCTTGCCGCGCGTCCGCGCCGCATACCCGGCGGGCAGACGTCCGAGCTTCACGAGACCGAACGCCACCTGTAGCGCGGCGGGCCGTCCGACGACATCCCGCGCCCCGGCGTCCGCAAGCCGTAGGTCGATCTCGAAGGCGAAATCATCGGCGGCCGTGAGCGTCGTGCCCAATGGCCGGGCGAAGAAGCTGTCGGGCCGCTCCGAATCCCACGTGACGGCGAGGACCTCGGCGCCCGGATTCCAACGCGCCAGACCTCCGTCGCCGCGGACCAACCATCCGCCCTCGACCGGATCGGAGCGGAAGCCGTCCTCGATCACCGCCGCGGATGCCGGGAACACGCCGAAGAACATCATCGCGGCGACGAGGACACCCGCGACGACTTGGGCGGGATCCGAGAAGGTCGAGCGGACCGCGCCATCGACCTGGGTCGCACCTTTGCGGAAACCGAAGGGACAATGCCGGCAGCCGCTCTCGCAACATCGGCCGCGTCGGAGATGGTACGCCTCGGTGAACACGCGATAGCCGGACGCCGGATCGACGTAGAAGTCCTCGTCGATCGCACGCAAGGATCCTGCCGGCGCCGCTGCGGCACCGTTCTTGGACGCGCCGGATCGGAGCCGCACGGCCTCGGCGTCGCGCTCCGCCTGCGCCTTCTCCACGCACGGGCGGCAGATGCAGGCAAGGCGACGCTGCTCGGCCGGGACCTGTGCGAGCAGTGCTGCCGGGAGATCCATCCGCTCGCACCAGCACGGTCCCTTGTATGCGTCCGCGGTGCAGAGCCGACAGGCATTCGGCCCGCCGCAGAGCGGACAGCGCGCGGCATCGCACGCGCTGTCCGCCGGAGGATTGTTGGTCAGGTCGGGCACGGCGGCTCTTCAGCGTTGGCGACGGATGACGAGCAGAGCGCCGAGGCCGGTCCCGACCAACGCCCAAGTGGACGGTTCCGGCACGGCGACCGCGCTGAAGCCGTCGATCTCCACCTTGCCGGTCAGCACCTCCACGCGCACGAAGTTGATGCTGTCCAGCGCCACCGCGTTCCCCTGGCCGTCGCGGGCCCAGGCGATGTCGAAGGCCGTTCCGCCGCCGCTGCCGCCGTAGAGCTTGCGCACGCCGTCGAGCGTGAGCCCGGCGAAATCGGAGGCGCGGACCGACGGGTCGACCGGCTTCCCGAAGTCGCCGCTGCCGTCCGTGGGGAACAACGATTTGAGGCCCGGCGAGAGCGACGGCGAGAGCGTGAAGTAGGTCAGACCATCGTCGCTCACCGAGATCCGCGTCGTCGAGGTCCCGAGGCCGAAGACCTCGCCGTCGGTCGCCGGCGCGCCGATGTAGTTGAAGTCCTGGTCGAAGCCGTTGGTGACGACGAAGAAGCTGTTGCCGAAGACCTGGAAGTCGGCGCCGAAAGGATTCGCCGGCGAGTTCTTCACCGGCGCGTCGAACCTCACCGTGAGCGATCCGCCGGCGCCGACGCTGACCAGCTGGGTCTTGAGGTACGGTCCGGAGAACGGATCCACCGGACCGCCGAAGGTGCCGGGCGTGACCCGGCTCGGCGAACCGAGGGCCGATGAGGGATCGGTGAAGCCGTCGGCGAAACCGGTGCCGGTGGCGTAGCCGACGACCTTCGCGGCGTACTGGGCCTGGACGACGTGGAGCGAGAGCGCGGCGAGGGTCGCCAGCGCGATGGAGCGGAGCTGCATGGGTCTGTGTCTTTCACGACGACGACGCGGTGTTCCGACGCGTCGACGGGTTGAGTCCAGAGACCAGTGCGAAGAAGGATGGATCCACGTCCCGGGGAGGAGAAGCGGACGCCATGCCTCCGGCGCGGACCGAGAATGAAGGCGTGTGGGCATCCACAAGTCCGGGTTCGCGGACAAGCGACCCGGCTGGCCTCATCCTTCGCTTGGCGGCGAAGCGGTCGACGCCCAAGGGGCGACGACCTGACGAGCATCGTCGGCGCGATGTCCTGGCTCCGGGCCTAGACCTCGCCCCCGCCTTCCCAGACGTATGTCCAGTGGCTGCCTTGCGGCTTGGGGGTCTGTGTCCCGATACAGTGGCGCTACCGTCCCCGGTTCTCACGGGGTTCCCGCACTTCCGACGATGTTTGAGACGTTGCCGCGGCGGTCGCCGCGACGGATCCAAAGAACATCCAAGAGGAACCATCCAACGCGCCGGCGCCGCAAGCGTGTTCTCCAGAAAAATCCGGTGGGTGGTGATGGGCGCCTGCGTCCGTCAGCCTCTCCTAGGGCCGACGCATCAAATTTTCAAGAGCTGGCGCAGGTAAGCTGGGTTGAGAGCGGCGTGGAGCTGTTTTCTGTGGATGCCGCGTGCGAGGGATTTGTCCTGGCGGAGGATGTTGAGGGCGAGGCGGCGGAGGAGGCCGAGGTTGG
>CANGMH010000168.1 GCA_947454005.1 Verrucomicrobiota bacterium | reverse complement strand
CACCGGTCTGGGCGGCGCGGCGCTGATCCACGTCCTCGACCATCGGGAAGACATCGTGGCCAAGACGGTCGAGACGCTCCAGACGTCGGATTTCACCGGCGTGATCTTCTCGCGCCTGCCGCGCGAAGGGACGTTCCCGCTCTCGGCGGTCCATTATCCGGTGGGAACGAACGCGCCGGACCTCGTCTTCTCGATGCGCTGGATGCCGGACCGCGCCGAATCCGGCGCGCCGGGGCTCATCATCGCCACCGGTGGCGGCAAGGGCACCGGCACCCACGGTTCGCTCAGCCGCTACGACATGAACAACACGCTCGTCGCCTCGGGCCCGGGGTTCCGCCGCGGGTTCGTGTCCGAGACGCCGAGCGGCAACATCGACGTGGCGCCGACCATCCTCCATCTGCTCGGCATCAAATCGCGCGAACCGATGGACGGCCGGGTCCTACGCGAGGCCCTTGCCGGCCACGAAGGCCCCGGGCCGGAAGCCAAGCAGAGCAAACTGGAGGCCGGCCGGAAGATCGGTTTTCTGCGCTGGGACCAGTACCTCAAGATCTCCGAGGTCGGCGGCTCGACGTACTATGACGAAGGCAACGGCGACCTGAAGGTCGAGTGACGCGCGCCGGCGGGACGGAAGGGGCGACGGAGGAACGCGGCCTTCGGCGCGGCGATAGCACCTTCGCGGCCGAACGACCTCGGACGTCCATCCGCTGAACTTCCGCTTGCCACCGGACGCGCCTTCCCCAACCTCCGCGCGCTTTCGTTTATGAACTACCAGATCGCGCGCCGCGCCGCCTCGTTGTCCCCGTCGCTCACTCTCGCCATCGATTCCAAGGCCAAGGCCATGAAGGCCGCCGGCGAGGATGTCGTGGGCTTCGGCGCGGGCGAGCCGGACTTCGACACGCCCGACCACATCAAGATGGCCGCCATCAAGGGCCTGGCCGACGGCTTCACGAAGTACACCCCGAGCAGCGGCATCCCGGAGCTGCGCCAGGCGATCGCCGACAAGTTCCAGCGCGAGAACGGGCTGAGCTACAAGCCGTCGCAGGTCATCGTCAGCAACGGCGGCAAGCACTCGTGCTTCAACGTCATCCTCGCGACCTGCCAGGAAGGCGATGAGGTCATCATCCCGGCGCCGTACTGGCTCAGCTACCCCGAGATGGTGAAGCTCGCCTCGGCCGTGCCGGTGATCCTGGAGACGACCGACCAGACCGAGTTCAAGGTCACGCCCGCGCAGCTCCTGGCGGCGATCACGCCGCGCACGCGCCTCTTCATCCTCAATTCGCCGAGCAACCCCACCGGCAGCGTCTACTCGCCGGACGAGATCAAGGTCCTCGGCGACATCTGCGTCGAGAAGGGCGTGCTCATCATGAGCGACGAGATCTACGAGCATCTCACCTACGACGGAGCCGTGGTGAAGAGCGTCGCGAGCTTCAGTCAGGCGCACTACGACCACACGATCATCGTCCACGGCTTCGCCAAGGCCTGGAGCATGACCGGTTGGCGCCTCGGGTTCCTGGCCGCGCCGGAGCCCATCGCCAAGGCCATCGATGCCGTCCAATCCCACAGCACGAGCAACCCGACCAGCTTCGCGCAGAAGGGCGGCGTCGCGGCGCTCAACGGCTCGCAGGACCATCTGCCCAAGTGGCTGGCCGAATACGCCAAGCGCCGCACCCGCGCGTGGCAGATGCTGAACGCCATCCCCGGCGTCACCTGCGTGAACAGCAAGGGCGCGTTCTACCTCTTCCCGAACATCTCCGGCACCGGCCTCAAGTCGGCTGATTTCTGCGCGCGGCTGCTGGAGCAGGAGAAGGTCGCCGCCGTCCCGGGCATCGCCTTCGGCGCGGACGACTACATCCGCATCAGCTACGCCACCGGCCTCGCCAACATCGAGAAGGGCCTGGAGCGCATGGACCGCTTCGTGCGCGGGCTGAAGAAGTGATTTCTCCGGGCGTCGTGCCGGAGGACAGCGCGGTGCGCCACCGCACGCGCTGCGTCCCTTCCTTTGGTTTGCTGTCCGGTCTTCGTGCTCCGCGCGGAGACTTCGTTTGCCTTTTCCTGATCTGTCGGAGGGTCCGGCTCCATGATCCGGTCGGTCGCTATCCGACGGTGACCGGCATGGAGTCTTCCGGGGCGTTCCGCGAAAAACGTTTCAAAGGTCGTCCAAATCTCGTTGGTGGGCGGAGGCAACGCTGCGGCCTGGAGCAGGGCATCGGATCCCATCCATCGTTCCGCCGCCCCGTATGCCGCCCGGCAACGATTCCGATCGCGCATCCTGCGCGGTGAACGGGAGTGGCAAGCCCTGGAAGTTCCGCGGCACGCCATGGGCGAAATCCAAGAAGGTCGTCGGTGGATGGCGCTCCGCCTCGTGACAAGGCCATGGCGCGGGCTGGCAACCATCGTCCTACTTCAATCCCTTCGCGGCGATGTCGCGGCGGAAGTGCATGCCTTCGAAGCAGAGCTTGTCCACCGCGGCGTAGGCCTTGGCCCGCGCCCCGGCGAGCGTCGGCGCCCAGGCGGTCACGCCGAGCACGCGACCGCCGTTCGTGACGACTTGGCCGTCTTTCAGCTTCGTGCCGGCGTGGAAGACCTTCACGTCCGGTAGCGCGGCGACGTCGTCGAGGCCGTGGATAGGCTTTCCCTTCTCGTAATTGCCCGGATAGCCGCCGCTGGCGACGACGACGCAGACGCAGGTATCCGACGACCACCGCAGCCCGACCGCGTCGAGCCGGCCTTCGGTGCTCGCGAGCAGCAGGTCCACGAGATCGTTCTCCAGGCGGGGCAGGTAGACCTGCGTCTCCGGGTCGCCGAAGCGGGCGTTGAACTCGATCACCTTCGGGCCGGAAGCCGTGAGCATCACGCCTGGATAGAGCAGGCCGCGGAAATCGATGCCGTCCGCCGCGCAACCGGTGAGCCATGGCCCGAGGATACGGTCGCCGACATCGGCGAGCTGGGCGTCGTCGAGGAACGGCGCGGGCGAGTACGTGCCCATGCCGCCGGTGTTCAGGCCGAGGTCGCCGTCGAGCGCGCGTTTGTGGTCCTGCGACGTGGGGAAGAGCTTCGCGGTGCGGCCGTCGCACAGCGCGTGCAGGGAGATCTCCATGCCTTCGAGCAGTTCCTGCACGACGACCTGCGCGCCGGCGGTCCCGAACGCGCGGTCGACCATGATCTCGTCCACCGCGCGTTCCGCGCCGGGGAGGTCGGTGGCGAGCAGCACGCCCTTGCCGAGGGCGAGGCCGTCGGCCTTCACGGCACAACGTCCGCCGAGCTCCGCGCAGAACCGCTTGGCGGCGACGGGATCGCTGAACGTCCCCGACCGCGCGGTGGGGATGCCATGCCGGACCATGAAATCCTGCGAGAAGGCCTTGGACGCCTCGAACCGCGCCGCTTGCCGGGTCGGGCCCCAGATCTTGAAGCCGGCCGCTTGGAAGGCGTCGACCACGCCGGCCGCCAGCGCGCCATCGGGGCCGACCACCGTGAAGTCGGGCCGGTGTTCGAGGGCCCAGGCAACCAGGGCAGGGACATCCTCCGCGCCGATGGCGACGTTCTGGACGAGCGCGCCGTTGGCGACAAGGCGTTCGGCGGCGATACCGGCGTTGCCGGGAGCGACCGACATCGCGGTGACCCGCGGCGACTGGGCGAGCTTCCAGACGAGGGCGTGTTCGCGGCCGCCGGAACCGAGGACGAGGATCTTCATTCGAGAGCGGTGATTGAACCACCGCCTGTCGATGAGCGAAAACGGTTTTCCAAGCCTGGGAACCCTTCCGAGAGCAAGCGGGCTCCTCCGTCAGTCCTGGACCACGCGATAATAGCGCTGGATCCCGGTGGCGGCGGGATCGGTGAGGGTGAGCGGGCCCGCTTGACCGGTGCTTGCGGGCAGCAGGGTCCAAGCGCCCGAGTCCAAGCTGTCCCGGTATGCCAGACGATATCGACGCCCGGGCTTCGGGGCCGTCTGGACGGTGACCTGGTTTCCTTTGCGGCCGACGTTGAGCGCAGGAACCGGAATGGGCCCGTGGAGCCGGACGACGCCCGGCACGACCACCCCGTCGAACCGATCGAAGTCACCGCCGACCCAGACTCCGCCGGCGGAGGCCGGTTCGATCAACTGGATCAGGCCGTTGAGTGAACTGGCGATGCCGTTGCCGATGTCGAAGGAGGTATCGAGAACGCCGGAGGCATCGAACCGCACCATTCCCGGTCCGGCAGTGCCGTCGGATCTCGTGGTGGCCCCGCCCGCCAGCAGGCGGCCATCCGGCAATGCGGCAAGCGCCGTGATGTTCGCCCCGGAACCCTTGATCCGAGGGCTTGCTGCGATCGAGCCGTCCGGTGCCAGCGGGACCAGCCCGGAGAACAGGTCGGCGCCCGTTCCGACCGTCCCCGTTCCGATGGCGAGCAGCAAGGTTCCGTCGGTGTTGATCTGGATGCCATGTGGGCCGGTGGCACCAAAGTCGAGATACGAGACCGGGGTGGCGACTCCGTGTCCGTCCAACTGGGCTGCCGTATGCCATCCGCTCAGGATGAACCCGCCTGTAGAAGTCGACCTCACGGCGTTGAAGCCAAGGGCGGGTAACAACTGGATCTTCGCCAGCGAGGTGCCCGGGTCGAACGACGGGTCGATCGCGCCATCCGACCGCAGGCGGGCCACTCCTTGGCGCGGGAGTCCGCCCACGTTCGTGAACACACCGGCGATGACCCGGTCGCCGGAAGGCAGGACGAGGACATCGTTGACGGCGGATCCCGCATGGAGGGTCGCCACGAACGACATATCCCGCTGCCCCGCTGCGTCCACGCGGATGATCGGCGGGACATTGGCAGCGTTGGCCTCGGTGAAGTTACCGGCCACGAGGAGACGATCGGTGCCGTCACGGACAAGGCGGACCTGATGTTGTAGCTGCGGGAACCGGAGGACCAAACGGAACGACGGGTCTATCGCCCCGGTGTCACGGTGGCGGGTGACCCCGACCTGCCCGGCAACGGCATCCTCCCGTGCGACCAAGACGCCTTCCGGGCCCAGGTCGAGGAGATCGAGGACGGCCCCGCCCGGCGACAGGGGCGGGTCGAACGATAGATCGACGGCACCGTTCCGGGCTTCGGACGGGGACACGGTCACCCGGGCCGGTTGGCTCTCGATGGTTCCTTCGACGTTGCGGAGGACGGCGGTGTAATCTCCGGCAAGCGCTGTGGAGACCCGCAGGATGCGGAGCTCCCGTCCCTCCTGCCCAGGGATCTCGACTCCGTCGCGTTTCCAACGGATCGTCGGCAGCGGAACCCCTTCAGCCTCGACATGCAAAACCAGTTCGCGGCCTTCGAGCAGGCTCTGGCCGACCGGTTGGTGGGTCAACACGGGCGGCTTCGACGCCGGCGCATCGAGACGGATCCGGTGCAAACCCGAAGAAGGAGCGCCGACCCCGAGATAGACGCGGTCGTCGCTCATGACGGAGATCGACGTGACCTGATCGCCGAGGATGCGCGTTCCGGCCTGACCGGGCGGGAAGACCGAGTTCACGGTCCCATCGGGATCCAGGCAGACCACCGAATCGCACGGGACCCCGGAGAACGTGCTGAACGAGCCGGCGACGATGATCCTTCCGTCCGAAAGCGTCCCGAGAGCGTTGATGTCGCCATCGGTCGTGCCGGTGGAGGCGAACTTGGCGTCCAAAGAACCGTCTGGTCTCACCCGTAGGACGTTGACGGATTGGATGAAGCCGTCCTGATAGAAATGCGCCGCCACGAGCAGGTCGCCATCGGGTTCGACGGCGAGCGCTTTGACCAGCCCGCTTCGGTCCGAGCCTTTCACCGGGGCCCAGATGGCCTTCCCTGGATTGAAGCTCGTGTCGAGGGATCCGTCCGGATTGATCCGGGCGAGGTTCTGGATCGGAGTCCCGTGGACCTGTGCGAAACCGCCCCCGATGACGAACCGGCCTCCGTCCACCGACACCACGGCATTGTTGTTGCCCGGGTAGCCGTAGGCGACGCCGGTGCCTTTGATGAAGGCTTCGTCCACGGTACCGTTCGGTTTCAACCACAGCAGTCCGACCTGGTTGTGATAACGGAGCAAGGTGCTCCCGCCGATGGTCACGCTGCCGTCGGTCCGTGGAAGGATCCACCGAGGGTCGGTGAGCGGGATCCGGTCGGGATCGAAGCCCGTCCCGGTGCCGGAGCTTCCGGCTTTGAACGTCAGGTCGCGCACGCCGTCGGGCTTGAGTTTCACGAAGGTGGGTTGAGACGAACCGCACACAAAGATGCTGCCGTTCCCGTCGATCTGGACGGCTCCGATCCCGCCGGCCACGAGGGCCGGGAAGGTCGGGTCGGCCGAGCCATCGGAAAGAAGACGGACGAGGTTCACGCCACCGCTTCGACCAAGAAGGGTGAGTTGGCCGGCAACCAGCATCGCACCGTCGGGTGCGGGCGTGAGCGCGACCACCGAAGAACCCGGAGCAAGGGCGGACTGGAAGGAGGCGTCGAGCCTCCACTCGGGAACCGCCGCGGCGGCCGCGATGATGCCCGATGCAAGGGCGAAGACGGCAAGGGAGAGTCGTCCGATGGGTTTGGGAGCCTGCTTCGCGCAGGCTTGGAGGTGCCGGGGCAACGAGCCTGCGGAAGGGGGCATATGGGACCAAATACCCTTCGTTCCTTGAGATGTCAATCACATATGTAAACTAGCGTGACCGATCGTTCTCGTCCTTCTCCTCCCGTCCGGGCGGGCGATGTCAGAGCTGCAGCCGTGTGATTTCGTCCGGATCGGGCATCATGATCTCCGGGTCGCGACGGGGAAGGCCCGTCGGAGGTCGGACCGGAGCCGTCCGGTCCACATCACGGCTTGGCCGCTTTCCTCAGCACCGGCTCGAGCACGACCCAGACGTTGCTGGCGATGATCTCGTGGCCGCGGGGCGTCGGATGGATCTGGTCGGCCTGGTTCAGCTCGGCGATGCCTCCCACGCCTTCGAGCAGGAAGGGCACGAGCGCCGCGTCCTGTTCCTTGGCGATCTCCGGGAAGACGGCGCGGAAGGCCCGGGCGTAGTCCGCTCCCATGTTGGTCGGCACCTGCATGCCGGCGATGACGACCGCCGCGGTCGGGGCTTTGGCGCGGAACTTGCCGATGATGGCGACGAGATTGGACCGCGTCTGCGGCACCGCGAGCCCGCGCAACCCGTCGTTGCCGCCCAGTTCCAGCAGCAGCACGTCGGGCGGCCGCTTGAGCAACCAATCCATCCGGCGCAACCCGCCCGCGGTGGTGTCGCCGCTGACGCCCGCGTTTACGACCGTGAACGGCAGGCCCGCCGTATCGGCCTTCTTCTGGAGCAGCGCGGGGAACGCCTCGCTTGGATCCACGCCGTAGCCCGCCGCCAAGCTGTCGCCGAGCACCACCACCGTCCGGCGGGCCGGCGCGTCGGCCGCCGTCAGGAGGAGGGCCGCCGCCACCACGAGCGCGAGGGACCGGATGATCGACGCGAGGGGGGAAGGGGAGGAGGACATCGCTGGTCGGCCGGGCCGGTGGACCCGGCCGGGTCAGAGACCGAGGTGCGCCCAGAGATCGGCGGGTTGCAGGTGCAGGTTGACGTAGAACGGACCGAACTCGCCGAAGCGCGCGGTGACCTCGTCGAAGCGCATCTCGTACACGATCTCCTTCACGGCATCGAGCTTGTGGGCCATCAGCGTCACGCCCCATTCGTGGGTGTCGAGGCCGGTGGATCCGGTGATGAGCTGGGAGATCCGGCCGGCGTACTTCCGGCCGGTCTTCGCGTGGCCGCCCATGAGCTTCTTCCGCGTGTCGAGGTCGAGGGAGTACCAGTTGTCGCCGCCGTCCCGCTTCTTGCTCATCGGGTAGAAGGCCATGATCTCCCAGTCGGCCATCTCCGGATGGAGACGGTAGTGCAGATATTCGTCGTTCCGTTTCTTGGCGGCGGCGAAGGCCTCGTCGAATTCCGGCGTGCCTGGCGCGAGCTTCTTCTCGCCGTGCTGGAGCATGCGGCGGAGGTCGTCGTCGGTGGTGACGTATTCCGGGAGCTCGGTGACGCTCAGGTAGCTGTACACGGGGACGAGCGTGCCGGCAGGGAAGGCCAGCTCGACCGAGCGCTGCTGCGCGCTGAGCTGCTGGAGCTCGGCGGCGAAGAGCATCACCGCGATGTCGGCCTTGCCGCCGACGTTGGCAAAGGTCATGACGCGCGGCGCGGCAGGGCCGGGATTCGCGGCGCACACGGCGGCGAGCTTCGCCATGGCGGCGGCGGAGGCCCCCGGTGCCAAGGCGTCCCACCGCGCGCGGTCGATGCGGTAGAACAGATGGCAGACGTGGATGCCTTGGGTGAGCGGGACGGAGGGGATGGACATAGGAAAGGGCTATCTCGCGGTCTGGAGGTCGGCGATCAGCCGGACCCATTCGTTGCTCGATTGGGGCCGGGCGGTGATCAGGAAAGAGTTCGACCGGGGCTCATAGGTCCAACAACCCTCGGGGAAGCGTGCTTGAGCCGCGCCGAACAACTGGCTATGAAGGTTTTGCCAGCTCGTTGAAGAAGCCGACGAGATGTCGAGAGGAACAACAAACCGGAGCATCTCGCCTAACTCGACGTGCGCCTGCATCTGTCGTTCCCACTTTTGCCAAAGCTTCGTCGTGTCGCGTTCCTTCCGGAACACCATCGCCGACAGGGCTACCCAATCGACGAACCCGCTCGGAGCGGCACCGTTCGCAAGCCTGATCTGCCGTTCGGTAGCCCGGACATCATCCAGCGAATCCCCGGATCGTGCCGACAATCGAACTAGCCCGATGACGGCGATTACGCCGCCGATCAAGAGGACGGTCCGTTGGTAGTGCCTCTTCATTCCACCGCGAGCGCGTGCTCCAGCAGGTGCGGGAGCTGGTCGAGGATCGCGGAGTCGGCGGCGACGAGCTTCGCACCGGCCTTCACGGCGGCGTCCTGGAGCTTCTTGTCCTTCGTCGACGTGTAGCCGATGACCGGCACGTGCGCGACCGCCGGGTCCTTCTTCAATTCGGCGATCACGCCGCAAAAATCGCCGTGCCGCAGCCCGAGCTGGGCGATCAGGACCATCGGACGCTCCTTGCGCACCAGGTCGGCCACGCCCGCCGCGACCGTGGCCGTCTGCACGCGGTAGCCGAGGTCGGTCAGCTTG